>JALFGI010000018.1 GCA_022777455.1 Clostridiales bacterium
GCAGACTGAGAGGGCAACACATGGATTTTGGTTGCCATTGTCTTACTGCGGTACCCTCTCAGTCAGCCTGACGGCTGCCAGCTCTCCCAAAGGGAGAGCCAAGAGGGGCTTTGCCGTATCTGCCCGCCAAATTACAATTTACCATAAGAAATCCTCACGATCCACACGCTGTGCAATCAACCTCAGAAGGGAAGAAAGACCATGAAAGTCCTGTTGCAAGACCTGACCAAAGTGTTCCCCAGCCGCAAGAAAGGCGGTGCGGATACAGTGGCCGTGAACAAATTCAATTTTGAAATCCCCGACGGCAAGCTCATCGGCCTGCTGGGCCCTTCGGGCTGTGGCAAAAGCACCACACTGTACATGATCTCCGGCCTGCAGAAGCCCACCTCCGGCAAGATTTTCTTCGGCGACGACGATGTCACCGATCTGGCGGCGGAAAAGCGGGGGGTGGGTCTGGTGTTCCAGAACTATGCCCTGTACCCCCACCTGACGGTGCAGCAGAACATTCTGTTCCCCCTGGAAAACCTGAAGGGCAAGGACAAGCTGACCAAGGAAGAGATGCGCAGCCGTGCCTTGGAAGCGGCAAAGCTGGTGCAGATTGACCAGTTGATGGACCGCAAGCCCAGTGAGCTCTCCGGCGGTCAGCAGCAGCGGGTGGCCATCGCCCGGGCTCTGGTGAAAATGCCCCGGGTGCTGCTGCTGGACGAGCCCCTTTCCAATCTGGACGCCCGGCTGCGGCTGCAGACCCGGGAGGAAATCCGCCGCATCCAGAAGCAGACCGGCATCACCACCGTGTTTGTCACCCACGACCAGGAGGAGGCCATGAGCATCTCCGACTGCATCGTGGTGATGAAGGCCGGCGTGGTAAACCAGATTGGCAAGCCCCAGGAGGTTTACGACGATCCGAAGAATCTGTTCGTGGCCAAATTCCTGGGTACGCCCCCCATCAACATTTTTAACGGCCGGGTTTCCGGCGGCAGGCTGCTGCTGGGGCAGGACGAGGTGCTGACCCTCTCCGGTGTTCCCGACGGCGATGTGATCGTTGGCATCCGGCCCGAGGGCTTTCTCCCCGACGAACAGGGCGGACTGAAATGCCATATGGTGAACGTAGAGGTCATGGGCCGGGATGTGAGCGTGGTATCCACCCACCCCGCCTTCCAGGGCGCTGCCATCCGCTCCATCATCGCCTCCGATGCCGGGGTGGACCGGGAGGCGGAGACGATCCGCTTCCGCCTGAAGCCCGGCAAGGTGCTGCTGTTCGATCCCGAGACCGAAGCACGGATTCCCTTCCGGGCAGAATAAGGAGGCCCCATGGAATACAAGAGTAACAAGGGCTGGCTGTATTTGCTGCCCGCCGGGGTGTTTTTAGGCGTGTTCATGGTGTATCCCCTGATCGACGTGTTCATCTACTCCCTGGAGGAAGGATTCAATTTCGCCTCCCAAACCTACACCGGGGTGGGGCTGTACAATTTCTCCTATGTGCTCCATGACCCCTATTTCCTCCAGGCCCTGAAAAACACCTTCATTCTGGTCATCATCACCGTGCCCCTCTCCACCGGACTGGCCCTGCTGATTTCCCTGGCCCTCAGTTCCATCCGAAAGCTGAAGGATTTGTTCCAGACCGTGTTCTTCCTGCCCTATGTGACGAACACGCTGGCGGTGGGCCTGGTGTTCATGATTCTCTTTAAAAAGACCCCCTATTCCGACGGCCTGGTGAATCTGGTGCTCAGCTGGTTCGGCATGACCCCGGTGGACTTCATCGACGGACCCTACTGGGCAAAGATGTTCGTATTGTGTTTCTACACCGTCTGGATCGTCATGCCCTTCAAGATTCTGATTCTCACCAGTGCCCTGGCCTCGGTGAACGAGACCTACTACAATGCCGCCCGGGTGGACGGCACTTCGAAGCTGCGGATGTTCACCAGAATCACCCTGCCCATGATCTCCCCTTCCATTTTCTATTTGATCATCACCGGCTTCATCGGCGCCTTCAAGGCCTACAGTGACGCCGTAGCCCTGTTCGGCGTGAACCTGAACAACGCCCAGATGAACACCATCGTAGGCTATGTGTATGATATGCTCTACGGCAACTCCGGCGGCTACCCCTCCTACGCCTCCGCCGCCGCCATCGTGCTGTTCTCCATCGTGCTGACCATCACCTGCATCAATCTGCTGGTGAGCAAGAAGCACGTGCATTATGTGTGAGGTGCCCCATGGACAAGAAAAATGAACCCCTGCACCATCTGGGCTCCGGCCTGCGCCGGGGGGCGGTGTGGGCCCTGCTGGTTTTTTGGGCGCTGATGGTGCTCTTCCCCTTCTACTGGATGCTGCTCACCTCGGTGAAAAGCTACGGCAGCTACAACGCGGAGTATGTACCCAAGCTCTTTACCCTGAGCCCAACGCTGCAAAACTATGTGGATGCCTTCGGCGCCGTGCCTCTGGCCCGGTATTTCCTGAACACCATTCTCTTCACCGTGATCACCACCGCCATCATGCTGGTGGTGACGGTGCTGGCGGCCTTCGCCTTCGCCCGGCTGAACTTCCGGGGCAAGGACTTGGCCTTCACCCTGTTTCTGTCATTGATGATGATTCCCAACGAGCTGGTGGTGATCACCAACTACGTCACCATCACCAACGCGGAGCTGCGCAATACCTTTCTGGGTTTGATTCTGCCCTCGGTGACCTCAGTATTCTACATCTATCTGCTCAAGGAAAATTTCTCCCAGATTCCCGACGTACTGTACTACGCCGCCAAGGTGGACGGCACCTCGGATCTCAAATACCTGTGGAAGGTAATGATCCCCATCTGCCAGCCCACCATCGTCACCGTGACCATCCTCAAGGT
>JALFGI010000058.1 GCA_022777455.1 Clostridiales bacterium
ATGGGGGAGCTGGCTGCCCCGTAAGGGGCGCCCCTGAGAGGGCAACACGGCTGTGAATCTAAGGATGCTGTTGTCTTCCCTGCGGCACCCTCTCAGTCAGCCTGACGGCTGCCAGCTCTCCCAAAGGGAGAGCCAAGGGCGCTAAACAACAATTTGTCTGATTGCGGGGTACAAACCCTGGATTTATTCCGTAAATATCATCTGATTCCCCAAAGACTGCTCCTGGCGGTACTGCTTCGGGGTGACGCCGGTTACCTTCTTGAAGGTCTTGAGGAAATAGAAATAGTCGTTAAAGCCCAGGACATTGCTGATTTCTCCGATGGACAGATCGCCGGACAGCAGCAGATTCTTGGCCCGGTCGATGCGCAGCTCGGTGATGTACTGGGTGTAGGGCTTGCCGGTTTCCCGCTTGAACACCTGACCCAGGTAGTTCGCAGTCATGTTCATTTCCTTGGCCAACTGCTGCAGGGAGCAATCCTCCGTCAAATGCAGATCGATGTATTTGATCATATAGAGGAATGCGGTATTGCTGAGCTTTGCGGGAGCAGCCTCGCCGGGACCATCCTGAAGGCGGCCGCAGATGATGTCAATCATCCTGGGGAAACTTTGGAAACGGAACACCATTTGCTCCGGGCTGTACAAATCGTCCACCGCCACAATGGGGCCGTAGACCTCGCTGGCGGCCAGCGCCCCATAGAGATTCCACACCGCGCTCAGGCTGAACTGCTCCGGCGGGAGATTTTTCAGCTGCCGGAGCAGCTGGATGAGCAGGCTGGTATCCCGGTCCGCAATCGCCTTTTCCAGCTCCCGGGAAAGGGGAATTTGTTTTGGCGCATTGACCCGGGTGGTGATTCTCCTTCCGCTGTCAAAAAAGTACTGAAATACCCCGTTGTTCAGCTTCTTGATGATGGCGCCCATGGAGGCAATGGGCACTGCCTCCGGGCAGTAAATCAGGCATTTGCAGCGGCTGCGCTCAAAATTCCGGGAAAAGAGGGCAACGTCAATGGGATTGGCGCAGAGGTACCCGAACCGGCGGTGGCCCATCTGGAACGCCAGCACGTTCTGGCCGGTCTGCACCACCGGGGACTTGCTGGAGGACACCGCCAGGTAATAGCTTTCACCGGTGAAATTGTGGGTTTTCAGCTGCCGCCGGACCTCATCGGCATCGCCCTGGTGCATTGCATCCAGGAGGTCATCGAAATTGGAGCTGCGGGAGTAGTGACCCAGCCGGTGGACGGCCAATTGGAGATACCGGGTCAGCTCCGAATATTCAATGGGCTTCAGGCAGTAGCCGATGACACCGTAGGACAGTGCCTTCTGGGCATAGGAAAATTCCGCGAAGCCGCTGACGATGATGGTCTGGATATTACGGTTCAGCTGAAAAATGCGCTGGCACAGGGAAAGGCCGTCCATATCCGCCATGCGGATGTCCGTGATGACGATATCCACCGGATTGGCGTGGATGTATTGCAGCGCCTGCATCCCGCTCATGGCCACGGCAGCCACGTGCAGCCCCAGGCTCTGCCAATCGATGCCGTGCTGCATGGAGTCGGTGACGGCGATTTCATCATCCACCAAAAGCACCTGAAGCATGAAAAAACGCCTCGCTTTCTGAAATCTTTTGTGATAAACTGGGGTTGGATGGAGGGATACGATGAAGAGCTTGTTTCATCCTGATGGGCCGGCGGTTCGCTTCCTTGGCCGGATCGCGGAACTGATGGCCCTGAATATCTGCTTCCTGCTGTGCTGTCTGCCGGTGGTTACCATCGGCGCTTCTGTGACGGCGCTGTATGGAAGCCTGTTTGCCCGGGATGACCAGGGCGCCGTCCGGCGGTTTTTCCGGCAGTTTCGCGGCAATTTCCGGCAGGGGACGGTACTTGGGCTGATCCTGGGCGCCATCGGCCTGGTGCTCATCATGGATTTTCAGCTGCTCAGCCAATTGGAGGGGAGCTTTGCCCTGGTCAAATACCTGGTGTATCTGGCGGCCCTGTGCTGGGCGGGGGTCAGCAGCTTTGCCTTTGGCCTTGCTGCCCGGTTCCGCGACGGTCTGGGCAGAATCCTGAAAAACGCGCTGCTGCTGACCGTGTCCATGCTGCCCAGAACGGTTCTCATGGTACTCATCGACGCCGCCCCCGCGCTGCTCCTGCTGGTTGCGCCGGAGCTTTTTGGCCGGAGCTTTATTGCCTGGCTGCTGGTTGGCTTCGCGGCGTGTGCACAGGCAAAGGTGTGGGTACTGCGGGATGTGTTCGCCGCCCTCCCGGAGAAAGAGGAAACAGCTTGACGCAGAATAGCCATAAATTGTAATTCGGCGGGCAGAATTGCCGCACCCCTTGGCTCCCCCTATGGGGGAGCTGGCTGCCCCGTTAGGGGCAGACTGAGAGGGCAACACGCAGCATATTAAGACGGTATTTCCTTCTCTACGGTAACCCTCTCAGTCAGCCTGACGGCTGCCAGCTCTCCCAAAGGGAGAGCCAAGGGGTGCTGCCGTATCTGCCCGCCAAATTACAATTTGTTTGCAATACATATCAGGGGGCATCTGCCCCTGTTTTTTTATGCCTTTTCGGGGCCGGTGGTGGGAAGCTCCAGGCAGATGCAGGTGCCATCGTCGGGGCTGCTTTCGATGCGGAACACACCGGCGCCGCCGTACTGGAGCCGCAGCCGTTCGCTGACATTGGACAATCCGATGGAATTGCGGTCAGGCGGTGGGGATTGCAGCAGCTTTTCCAGCTCGGCCAGCTTCTCCGGCGTGATGCCGATGCCGCTGTCCCGGACGGAGATGGTCAGCTTCTCCCCCTGCACCGAAGCGCCCACGAACAGGATGCCGCCGCCACCCGCGGGCTCCAGACCGTGAATGATGGCATTCTCCACCAGAGGCTGCAAAATCATCTTTGGAATGGGAATCCGCTCTGCCTCGGCGGAAATGTTATACAGCACGGTGATTTTTCCGTTAAACCGCTCCTGCTGAATGGTCATATAGGCTTTGACGTGCTCCATTTCCTCCCGCAAGGTTACAACCGGGGAACCCTTCACCGCATACCGGTAGAATTTTCCCATGGCCGCAGTGATGGCCGACACCTGGTCGATTCGTCCGGCAGTGGCATCCGCCCGAATCAGCTCCAGGGTATTATAGAGGAAATGGGGATTGATCTGACTGCGCAGGTTCCGAATTTCCATATCCTTGCGCAGAAGCTCTGCCTGGTGCAAATCATCCGATTTGCGCTGAACCTCCGCATTGAGGTCTGCGATGGAATTCAGGAGGTCCGCAAACTGCGCCTCAATGTCCTGAATCTCCGCGCATCCGGACTTCTTCGGAGGAAGCGCCGGCCCTGTGAGCAGCTTTCGGTCGGAGCGCAGCTGGGTCAGATACTGCCCAAATTCGCTCAGGGGACGAATCAGGGCTCTGCCCAGGTACAAATTGCCAATGAGACTGATGATAATGAGCAAAATCAGCGCGGCAAAGCTGGTCAGATACATGGTTCGCACCGGCTCCAGGGTGACGGAGGTATCCACAATGCTGTAGAGCGTGCAGTTCAGTCGGGGCAGGGGCAGCTCCTGGGTGACATGGCGGGAGGACCCTCCCTGGGTTAGAATTTGCTGCAGCTCGGCCAGGGTTTTATCCGAGGCGGGATTATCCAGCAGCATGGCGTTTCCGGCGCTGTCCGCCAGGACAATGGAAACGCCGGGCTGGCTGATGATGGGCAGGGACGCAATCAGCTCGTTGGGGTTCAGCGTGATGTAGACGCTGCCGATTCTGGAGCCTTTGGAATAATAATTGGAGGCAAAAATCAGATAGTGCTTTCCGGCCAGGGTTCCTCTGGGAGAGAACAGGCCCAGGGTCTGGATTCTGCGGCTGTCGGGCATCCGGCTGTCCATCTCCTCCAGCTGGGAATTCAGGAAAATGGAGGAATAGCGGGTATATTTGCTGCTCAGGGAAATGGCGGCCCCGTTTGGCAGATTGGATTTGGAGGAAACGGTGTCCCGGAAATCATCCACCAGTGTCGGGAGGATTTCGCTGTAGCTTTCCGCCTCCATCACCGCCCGGAAGGTGGCGTCATAATTCAGCAGGGAAAACTGGGTGGCAATCTGCTCCGCCGCCTGGTAAAAGGAGGTCTGCAAAACCTCGTTGTTTTTCTGGGCATACAGCAGGGTATAGCTCATCAGCGACTCCTGAGACTGCTTCAAATGGGAAAAGCTCAGCACCGCCGTGATGAGAAACAGCAGCGGAAAATACAGCCGGAACACCCGCTGCACCCGATGGGGTTTCCGGAATAATCGCGCCATGAACTTCACCGCCTTTTTCTTTTCGCAGCAATCATTTTACCAAATGAAACCCCGGGGCGCAACAGGAAAATGTAAAAAACGCATAAAGAATCGATTTTTGCCCAGATGAAATATGGTCAAAACAACGATATATGGAAATAACAACAGAGCAGTGTTGAAAAAAACATGAAATAATTGTGAATAAAGTGCACAAAAAACATTGTTTCGCAGGCGGCAGCTTGGTATAATTTTCCTAACACACAATGAGATCACGGAAAGGAGCAAGCTGCAATGCAAAAAGCACCCGCCGCGGCCTCCCAGCGGCTGCCGAACCCCAAGCACGGATGGGGGCACCAAATTCTCACCCGGCTGAAAAACGACTGGCTGCTGTATGTGCTGCTGCTGCCGGTGCTGGCATGGTATCTGGTCTTCTGTTACGCACCCATGGGCGGCCTGGTTCTGGCATTTAAGAAGTACAGCGTCAAGCTGGGCATCTGGGGCAGCAAATGGGTGGGCCTGGCCAATTTTGAAAAGATGTTCCGGGACAAGCAGCTGATGCGCGCCCTGCGCAACACCGTCATCTTCGGCCTGGGCGGCATCGCCATCTCCATGCCCTGTGAGATCGGCCTGGCCCTGATGCTCAACGAGCTTCGGATGAAGAAGGTCAAAAAGCTGGTTCAGACCACCGTCACCTTCCCTCATTTCATTTCCTGGGTTGTCCTTTCGGGCATCCTCATTAACCTGTTCTCATCCACCGGCGTGTTCAGCTATATCGCCCAGGCGCTGGGCCTGACCTACCGCAACCCCCTGACCACCACCTCGGGCTACCGGTGGTTCGTGTGGATCAGCGCCGTGTGGAAGGAGGTGGGCTGGGGTTCCATCATCTACCTTGCCGCCATCACAGGCATCAACCCGGATATGTATGAGGCCGCAGACCTGGACGGTGCGACCAGACTCCAGCAGATGCTCCATGTGACTCTCCCGGCCATCCGGGGCACCATCTGCATCATGCTGATTCTGGCGGTGGGGCAGCTGCTGACCAACGGCCGGTTCGATCAGATTTTCAACACCTATTCCTCCCCGGTTTATTCCGTGGCCGATACCATGGACACCTACATTTTCCGGGAATCCTTCACTACCGGCGGTATGAACTTCGGCTATTCCACCGCCATCGGCGTGGTCAAATCCGTGTTCGGCCTGATTATGATCGTCACCGCCAACAAGATTGTCACCGCCACCGGCGAGCAGGGCCTGCTGTAAGGAGGACGCTATGGCAAAACGAGTGAAAAAATACCGGGTCGGCCAGCGCAGTACCCTGGACATCGTCATCGCGGTGATTCTGGGCTTCATGACCCTGGCAGCGGTATTCCCCTTCTACCAGGTGGTGCTGCTCAGCTTCGCGGACATGGCCAGCTACGCCAAGCATCCGCTATATCTGCTGCCCTACTGCTTTGACCTCACCGGGTACAAGACCATCTTTGAAGACCCCATGTTCTTCACCTCCCTGGGCGTGACGCTGTTCATCACCCTGGTTGGCACGTCGCTGAATATGTTCCTTTCGGTGATGGGCGCTTATGTGCTGTCCCGGAAGTATCTGATGGGCAGAAAAGTGATTCTGAATCTGATCATTTTCACCATGCTGTTCAACGGCGGACTGATCCCCACGTATCTCGTCATCAAGAATCTGAAGCTGGTGAACACGGTGTGGGCCATGATTCTTCCCTGCGGCATCAGTACCTACTACCTGATCATCATGAAGAACTATTTCATGTCCCTGCCGGACAGCCTTCTGGAAGCGGCCCGGCTGGACGGCGCCAACGAGTGGAGCATTCTGACCCGGGTGGTACTTCCCATCTCCGTGCCGTTCATGGCTACCTTTATCCTGTTCTACGCGGTGGAGCGGTGGAATGAATGGTACCTGGCCAACCTGTACATCAACAAATCCGCCCTCTATCCCCTGCAAACCTATCTGCGCAACGTGCTCATCAGCATGAGCAACACCCTGAACGACATCGCCAAGCAGTTCATGCAGGGCCATGCCAAGGTCAATTCCACCGCCGTGCAGATGGCTACCATCGTGGTGGCCACGGTTCCCATCCTGTGCGTCTATCCCTTTGTGCAGCGGCACTTTGTCAAGGGCGTCATGGTGGGCGGCATCAAGGAATAAGGACCATACGCCGGTTTCGGCGTGAAAATATACGGTCACAATTCTAAATTTTTCATGAAAAGACTGGAGGAACAACAATGAAGAAACTCATCGCGCTGCTTCTGGCAGTCACCATGGTTTTGGGCCTGACCGTCTGCACGGCCTCTGCCGCTGACGAGCTGGAACACATGGACATCACACTGGCCTGGTGGGATGGCGAATCCATCCTGTCCGGCGACGAAATCCTGGACTTCGTGCAGGATAAGTTCAACGTCACCTTCGAAGTCATGAACATGACCTGGGATGACTACACCCAGAAGGAAACCCTGTGGGGCAACACCGATTCCCTGCCCGACATCTTCGCTGCTGACTTCCGCAACACCGCCATCTTCGCCAACTGGGCCCGGGAAGGCGTGATCCGCGCCCTGCCTGATCTGACCCCGTACCCCAACCTGGCCAAGTACATGGAAGGCGCCGCCGCTGACGGCTGCATGGTGGACGGCGAATATTACTGCATCTTCCGTCAGACCTACGGCGAGCAGGCCGAGACCGTGAAGGATCGCGTCATTGCCTACCGCTGGGATCTTGCCCAGGAGGCCGGCATCACCGAAGAGCCCAAGAACTGGGACGAGTTCCGCGCCATGATCAAGGCCATTGAGGCTGCCGATCCCGACGGCAAGCGGGTTGGCGGCATGACCGCCCCCGGCGCCGACTACCTGGTCGGTCCCATGTTCTGCTACTCCATGCCCAACGCTGTTGTGAGCGGCGCCACCTTCAAGTGGGTGGAGCAGGACGGCTCCTACATCCCCGCTTACTTCGCCGGTGAGACTCTGGGCGCCGACGCCCTGCCCACCTGGAACCTGCTGCGGGATATGTACACCGAAGGCACCATCGACAAGGACATTGCCCTGGCTACCCTGGAGCAGAGCAAGAACCAGTTCCTGAGCGGTCAGTCCGCAGCCCTGTGCATCACCTACACCCAGCTGATCACCCTGAATGAGTCCTGGGCCGAGTTGAACGGCTCCAACATGGAAGACGATGTCCGCATCCTGAACCTGATGCCCTCTGTGGATGGCAACACCTACTACTGGGCATGGGACTACGCCTGGTCCGAGTCCATGTTCTCCGCCAACGTTGACGACGCCAAGATGGAGCGCATCATGATGATCTATGATTATCTGCTCAGCGACGAAGGCGTTATGAAGTGCAAGTACGGCAACGAGGGCGTCACCTACGAAATCGTGGACGGCAACCTGCAGTTCGTGGACGGCAAGGCACCTCTGACCGTTTACAAGTCCGTGGACGTGTTCGGCAACCTGGTTGCCTGGCAGCCCACCCTGCCCAACGGCTGGACCGCTCCCAATGCCAACCCCGCCTGGTACAACGAAATGATCGGCGCTTATGTGGATCAGGCCAGAGGCTTGACCCTGCCTGCCACCGAGCCCGCCTGCATCACCGAGTTCCTGGCCAGCGGCTCCGAATTCAGCCTGAACCTGAAGGATGACACTCTGCTCATCATGACCGGCGACAAGCCCGTGGAGCAGATGTGGAACGAGATCATCGAAGACTATCAGGCCGAAGGTCTGGATGAAGTCATTGCCGATGTCAATGCTGCCGTGAAGTAATTCCATATGGGAACCGGGGCATGGGTGCGAGCCTGTGCCCCGGTTTTTTCATCCAAAGGAGAATGGGTATGAAAGGCTATCTTACAAACAAACAGGAATTTCTCTTTCCGGACTCCCCTCTGGGAGAACCGGCCGAAAAGCTGCGCCTTGCCGCGGCGGCAAACCAGCGCATGGGCATCCAGCTGCTGATTCAGGCGGATGAGCCCATCACCGTATCCGTGCAGTCGGATGCGGTGCGGGCAGATTTCTATGAAATGCTGGATATCCCGGTGGAGTACAACACCGGAAACGGCGTGGATCAGGGCGGTGCAATGGTCATCCTTCCCGAAACCTGCCCGGACTATGCCGTCCGCAAGGCCCCCTTCCGGGTCTACGACTGCATGAAGCCCACCCCCAATGGGGTCATTCCCGCCAAAAACGGCGTGGCGGCTGCCTACGTCACCCTGGAGCCCCGGGAGGACACCGCTCCCGGAACCTACGAGCTTCCCCTGACGGTTTGCAGCGGCGGGGAAACCCATGTCTGCCAGGTGACCTTCGCCATCTATCCGGTGCGTTATGACGAGGACGCTTTCCAGCAGACCAACTGGTTCAGCTTCCGGGCCATTGAAGAGCAGCACAACGTCCGTCGTGGAACGCCGGAATTTTACGATCTGGTGCGCCAATATGCCCGCTCCATGCGGGCGGTGCATCAGAAGGTGTTCCTCATCTGGATGCACGAGGACCTTTCCGAACGCAAGGCCAGGCGGCCCTATCGGTTCGACTTTGAGGACATGAAGCCCATCATTGAGATTTTCTTTGAGGAGGGCTTTACCACCTTTGAAACCGGCGGCCTGCTTTGCCGGGGCAGCCTGCCCGACGGCAGCCCCGACATGTTCACGAACGACCTCAAGTGCAGCGCCGACCCCGCCGTCAGTGTGGACTCCGACCAGGGCTACGAGCTGCTGTGTGCGGAAATGCGGGACTTCTCCGACTTCCTCCGGCGCAACGGCTGGGAGAAAAACGTTCTGTTCCACGTGATGGATGAACCGGATGTACACGTCCGCAGTGAGGCAGACCTGCAGGCCCGGCGGGTACAGTTCTTCATTGCCTCCAACATCGTTCGCCGGTACCTGCCGGGGGTGCGGATTCTGGAAGCGGTGAAATCCACCCGGATGCGGGGCGGCGTGGACATCCTGTGCCCTATCGCGGATGGGTTTGAGCGAGACAGGGATGCCTTCGACACGGCCATGGCGCTGGGGGACGAGGTCTGGACCTATGTGTGCTGCTGCCCCCAGGGGCATTGGCTCAACCGCTTCCTGGACAGCCCCGTGAACCACGGGCGGCTGATTTTCTGGGGCTGCGCCAAGTATGGAATCAACGGATATCTCCACTGGGGCTGGAATCAGTTCACCGGAGTTGCCAATCCCTATGAAAAGACCGCCTGCCGCAACAACACCGGCATCGGTACGGACTTCCCCTGCGGAGATGCCTTCATCGTCTACCCCGGGACTGGCGGGCCCTGGATCAGCCTCCGGTTCGAGGCAGAGCGCATCGGCGCGGAGGAAGGCTGCCTGCTGAAACAGCTGCGGAAGAAGAATCCGGAAGCCCATGATGCACTGATTGCGAAGGTGTTTACCGGCTTTAACAACTACAATGACGACCCGGAGCTGCTGGAAGCGGTTCACGAAGAGCTGCTTCAGGCTTTGTGCCGGTAAACGCAACCCACAGGAGCTGTTTTCACATGAACCGTCCCCTGTCAAGCAGACAGGAGAAAAACAAACGCGGCAAGCCACCTGGCGGAGTGAACCGCCAGGTGGCTCCAGACTGTCGAAAAAGTCCAGCCCATGCTGGGCTTTTTCCATTTTCTATGATATAATACACATGGGTGATGAAAAATGCTGGAACGTGGAAAAATGGAACGAGGAATATACGAAATCGTGGACACCGAGAGTCTGGTGCCT
>JALFGI010000059.1 GCA_022777455.1 Clostridiales bacterium
TCTGGGGCGGTCCCGCCGCTACCTCTCCCTACTGCATGAACAAGGAAGGCCGCGGCCCCGCTTGGGCAAACTCCCTGTTCGAGGACAACGCCGAGCACGGCCTGGGTATGTACACCGCTCAGGCAGTCATCCGTGAGTCCCTGGCCAACAAGGTCAGATCCGTCATGGAGAACACCACCTGCGACGAGCGCAAGGCTGCCTGCCAGGCTTGGCTGGACACCTACAACGACGGCGAGGCCAACAAGGCTGCCACCAAGGCTCTGATCGCCAACCTGGAAGCCAAGGTCTGCTGCGACACCGTTGCTGACATCCTGTCCAAGAAGGAATACCTGTCCAAGAAGTCCGTGTGGATCTTCGGCGGCGATGGCTGGGCTTACGACATCGGCTTCGGCGGCGTTGACCATGTGCTGGCTTCCAACAAGGACGTCAATGTCTTCGTCTTCGACACCGAGGTTTACTCCAACACCGGTGGACAGGCTTCCAAGGCTTCCAACATCGGCCAGGTTGCTCAGTTTGCTGCCTCCGGTAAGGAGACCAAGAAGAAGTCCCTGTCCGAGATCGCCATGAGCTACGGCTATGTTTACGTCGCTCAGGTGGCCATGGGCGCCAACCCCGCTCAGACCATCAAGGCCATTACCGAGGCGGAAGCCTACAACGGTCCTTCCCTGATCATCGGCTACGCCCCCTGCGAGATGCACTCCATCAAGGGCGGCATGACCAACTGCCAGGCTGAGATGAAGAAGGCTGTGGAATGCGGCTACTGGAACCTGTTCCGCTTCGATCCCTCCAAGGAGACCGGCAAGTTCCAGCTGGACAGCAAGGCCCCCAAGGATGGCTACCAGGCCTTCCTGATGAACGAGGCCCGCTACAGCCGTCTGACCCGCGAGTTCCCCGAGCGCGCAACCGATCTGTTCGCCAAGAACGAGGCTGCCGCCAAGGAGCGTTGGGAGCACCTCAACAAGCTGGTTGAGATGTACAAGGACTAATTCCTGACCCGTAACCAATTGTCCCTCCCCCTTCGCGGGGGAGGGATTTTTTAAAAGGAGAAACAATATGATCGATACCTGCACCGTCATTGACATCGCCGGTGACTACGCCATCATTCGTTACGACTCTACCGGCGCCGAGGGCCAGGTGGCTTTGGCTCTGCTGCCGGAGGGATTGAACGTGGGCGACCGGCTGAGACGGGAATTTTTTGACTACGAGAAAATCTGACCGCCGGGGGGATTCTTTTGGAACGTCGGGACAACTATGCCATTACCGCCGCCCGGGTGCGGCAGCTTTTCGCGGAGTACGACCAGCAGGCTCTGGCAAGGAAGGTGGGAGCGAAGCTGGACGGGGAATATTTTTATGTGGACTTTCTCTCGGAGCGATACCGGATTCACCGGCTTACCGGGGACATCTCCCGGTTCCATGGGGATGCCTGGGTGGAAGCCAATTCTTTCGGCGAGGTGCTGACCCTGATGGACTTGATCTGCGACAGCCGGGAGGACCGGCACCCCACCGGAAACTGGAGGAACATGCGGGATTTCGGCCACGGTTTTCACCAACAGCTTCTGGAGCAGCGGGACCCCTGGGCGGAGCGGTTCCAGGAGCAGCCGGAGATGTTTGCCAAAGCCTGCGAAGCCCTGGGCGGGGAGAAGTACCCCCTGGGAGATGTGGCCTATGCGATTCCGGTGTTCGGTGATCTGCGGGTGCTGATCCAGCTCTGGTTCGGGGATGAGGAATTCCCCGCCAAGCTCCGGTACCTCTGGGACGAAAATGCCTTGCAGTACCTGAAATACGAAACCATGTTCTACGCGGTTCCGTTGGTTTTGAAGCGTATTCAGGAGCAGATGGAGTAGCATGATATGCGAAACATCTCTATCAATTACGATTCCGTTTTGTTCTGAAAACAAAAAATTCCCACGGCCTTGGTGGTCGTGGGAATTGATTTATTAGCCCATGATGGTTCCGTCGGGGCGGAACAGGGGAAGCTTTTCCAGGTAGATGATGTCGGGGCGCTCCTGGGCATCGCCTTCTGCCAGGATGGCCATGCGGCCGCAGATCTCGCCGCCGGCCTTGGTGGCCAGGGCTTCCAGGGCGGCCAGGCTCTCGCCGGTGGAGATCACGTCGTCCACCAGGAGAATTCTCTTGCCCTTCATCAGCGCGGCATCCGCGCCGTCTAAGTACAGCCGCTGCTCCTTGGCGGTGGTGATGGAGTTGACGGTGACGGAGAAGATATCCCGCATGTAGAGCTTCGGGCCCTTCCGTGCCAGGATGTACTTGGCGTCTCCTGCCTGGCGGGCCATCTCGTGGGCCAGGGGGATGCCCTTGGCCTCGGCGGTGAGGATGTAGTCATACTCCGGGGCCTTGGCCAGCAGCTCCCGGGCGCAGGCAACGGTGAGCTCCTGGTCACCAAAGATCACGAAGCCGGCAATGGACAGGGAATCATTCACAGGGCAGATGGGCAGATCCCGTTCCAGCCCGGCGACATTCATGTGGTAGTACATTGGAAGGACTCCTTTATTTTTCAGATACAAATATTATACTATCCTGCCGGAAAATGTCAACCCTTCTGCTGATTCGTGCTGGGAATCACACCGCGGCTGGACACGGCGGTGGGCTCGATTTCCCCGGCGGCGGTAAGGGCCATCTTGGTCAGAATGGGTCCAACCAGCTCATAGATCAGCACGGAGAACAGAGTGATGTTGCGGATGATGGCGCCCTCCGCACCGAACTGAGCGGCAACGGTGACAGACATGCCCAACGCCACACCGGCCTGGGGCAGCAGGGTGATGCCCAGGTATTTGCAGATGTTGTGGTCACAGTGGACGGCTTTGGCACTGAAATGGGCGCCCAGAATCTTACCGGAGGAGCGGGTCAGGATATACACAAGGCCAATGCCCACCACCGCGGCACTCTGGAATACCCGCAGGTCCAGCTCCGCGCCGCTGAGCACGAAGAACAGCACGAACACGGGAGCGGTCCAACGGTCGGTGCGGTACATGATTTCCTCGGAGAAATCGCACAGGTTGCAGAAGATGGTGCCGCACATCATGCACACCAGCAGGGGAGAGAAGCCGATCTCAACGCCGCCCAAATGGAACTCCAGCTTGCTCAGGGCAGTGCACAGGAATACGAAGCACACCGTCAGACTCAGACGCTTGGAACGGGAGTGGAAGAAGCGCTCCATATAGCTGAACAACCAGCCCATTCCGGCGCCCAGCCCCAGGGAGCACACAATCTCCACCAGGGGATTCACCAGCACGGAAACCATGCTGATGCTTCCGCTGTTCAGCGCCTTGGCGATGCCGGTGGACACGGCGAATACCATCAGACCCACGGCGTCGTCCAATGCCACGATGGGGAGCAAAATGGAGGTCAGGGGGCCCTTGGCCTTGTACTGATTGATGACCATGATGGTGGCGGCGGGGGCAGTGGCGGTGGCGATGGCGCCCAGGATCAGGCAGGTGGACACCGGCAGGACCTCGCTGCCCACAATCAGGTGCAGCAGGAACAGGCCCACATCTACAAACACCGTGGCGGTGAGAGCCTGGGCAATGGCAATCACGGTGGCCTGGCGGCCGATATGCTTCAGCTCCTCCAGGCGGAACTCATTGCCGATGGAGAAGGCGATGAAGCCCAGAGCCACATCGCAGATCAGTCCCATCTCCTCCACGAATGCAAAGGAGCGAAACCCCACTCCGGGAACGCCCAAAGCGCCCAGCACCAGAGGCCCCACCAGCAGGCCCGCGATCAGGTAGCTGGTGACGTCGGGGAGGTTGAAGCGCTTGGTCAGACGGGTGAGCAAAAGTCCTGCCAGCATGGCAAGACCGATGGCAAGCAAATATTCCATAAAAATTACCTCATTTTCTGTCATTTGCACCGAAGAACGGAAAAATCCCCGGTGCAGAACCGGGATTATTATAGCATTTTTCAGATGGGATGCAACCAGAGAATCCCACAAGATTTCAGCCAAAACCGGAAGGGAAATTGTACCTTTTTTATTGCATTCCCTTTTCTCTGAGGATATAATGAAAAACACGTATCGGTTTGACACAATGCAAGGACAAATTGTAATTTGGCGGGCAGATACGGCAAAGCCCCTCTTGGCTCTCCCTTTGGGAGAGCTGGCAGCCGTCAGGCTGACTGAGAGGGTACCGCAGTAAGACAATGGCAACCAAAATCCATGTGTTGCCCTCTCAGTCTGCC
>JALFGI010000069.1 GCA_022777455.1 Clostridiales bacterium
GTGTAGATGAAATCGACGAAGAACTGATGGGCTGGATTCAGGAAGCGGCGGATTTTTCCGACACAAAAGGGAGGACGAAATGACTAACGAGAAAGTATTTGCCATGTCCTTTGCCAAGGTGTATCCCATGCTGATTGCCAAGGCGGAGCGGAAGGGGCGCAGCCGTGACGAGGTGTTCACTGTGACCGCGTGGCTGACGGGGTATACGAATGAGCAGCTGGAAGAACTGCTGTGCTCGGACATCACCTACGGCGACTTCTTCCGTAATGCCCCGGCGCTGAACCCTGCGCGAAAGCAGATCAAAGGCTCTGTCTGCGGCGTGAAGGTGGAGACCATCGAAGACCCCCTGATGCAGGAGATTCGGTATCTTGACAAGCTGGTGGATGAGCTTGCCAAGGGAAAACCGGTGGAGAAAACTTTGAGGTGACAACTATGTGGACTTGTCCAAAGTGCGGAAGAACCTTCCGGCGAACCGAACAAAGCCATTACTGCGGAAAAGCCCCGGAGACCATCGAGGAATATATCCTGGGGCAGCCGGAAGAAGTGCAGCCGATCCTGCGGCAGCTTCAGGAAACCATCCACGGGGCGATCCCTGAAGCAAAAGAGAAAATTTCGTGGAGCATGCCCACCTTCTGGAAGGGGCGCAACCTGATCCAGTTCGCGGCATCCCAAAAGCATATTGGGCTGTATCCCGGTCCCGAGGCGGTGGCGGCCTTTGCTGATCGGTTGGCATCGTTTCCCACCAGCAAGGGGACGATTCGTCTGCCGCTGAACCAGCCTATGCCGCTGGAACTGATTGCCGATATCGCCCGGTGGTGCGAGAAAAACAATGGAAAATAAGGAAAGGGGTGCATGGCTGTGGACAAACAGTACGAATACGATGCGGTCATTCGCGAACTGCCGGAAAAGGGTGGTGCCTATGTGGTGTTTCCCTGGAACATCCGGGAGGAGTTCGGCAAAGGCCGCGTCAAGGTCCACGCCACCTATGACGGCAGCATTGTCAATATGGGCGTGAAAAAAGAGGACGGATCCGTCTGCTTTCCGGACTTCGAAACTAGACATTACAAGTTCGATAGAGGTAAAAACAGAACAGTATTTTAGGAAAAGAAAAAATATAATAAGTTAGAAAAACCGCTGTTTCCGTTTGAAAACAGCGGTTTTGGTCCGGGCTGCGGGACTTGAACCCACGGTCTCCTGGTCCCAAACCAGGCGCGATACCAAACTTCGCTAAGCCCGGATATTCAGTTGGAGTTTTTTCAGATGTGGTCAAACATGTGGTCAAAGGCTATTTTAGACCAGAGCAGGGGAGAAGTCAAGAAGAAAAAGTGTTGGCGCCGCAACGGGTTTTCGGGTTAGCGGGATGCTACCGCCGGTTTGGTGTTCCAGCTCCCAAAGCAGGCGCGCTACCAGCTGCGCTACACCCGGATATGAAGGATCACACGATACATGATGTATTATACACAAAGAGAAAAGAAAAAGCAATCAATAGTTTTTGTCCCGGGGGCGAAATTTGAGTTGAAAACCGTCAGGTGGTTGTGTATGATAGGGAAGTGAGGTGATTTCTGTGGAAAAGAAAGGCTTGTCACAGGAGGCGCTAAAGTCGATCGCCTGTATAACGATGCTGCTGGACCATATTGGCGCGACAATGGTGCGTGGATATACACTGCGGATCATTGGCAGGATTGCATTCCCAATTTTTTGTTTTCTCATGGCCGAGGGGGCTTATCATACAAAGAATCCCAGGAAATATTGTCTTCGTCTGATGATCGGAATGCTGCTGTCGGAGCTGCCGTTTGATCTGGCGTTTCGGCTGAAGCCTACCTGGGAGTACCAGAGTGTGATGGTAACGCTGCTGCTGGGCTTTGTGGTGGTTGAAATCATTCAGAATACCAGGTATGATCTTGTGAAGCTGCTGGCAGTGGGTGGTGGCTTTGCGCTGGCGGAATGGGCCAATACGGACTATGGTGGATGCGGTGTTCTGCTGATTGTCTTCTTCAGCCAGACCCGGGGGAAGCTTTGGCTGCAAACGGTGATGGTTGCCATGTTCGCCTGGATGCTGAACAGCGTCCGTATCCCGGTGTTTGGGCTTTCCATTCCCATTGAGATGTTCGCGGTGCTGTCCATGATTCCCATTGCACTTTATTCCGGAAGAAAAGCAACCTCCAGCAAGGCTGTTCAGTGGGGGTTCTATCTGTTCTACCCAGTCCATCTGACGGTGCTGGTGTTTGTGAGAATGCTGGTGCTGAACCAGAATCCCATAAGTCAGCTGATGAAAATGTTTGGATTATAAAGAAACGGCTATTGCGGCACTGCTGCAATAGCCGTTTCAATTTACACGTTAAACAGGAAGTTGACGATGTCGCCGTCCTTCATCACGTAGTCCTTGCCCTCGCTGCGAACCAGACCCTTGGCCTTGGCGTTTGCCATGGTGCCGCAGGCTTTCATATCCTCGAAGGCGATGACTTCCGCACGGATAAAGCCCCGCTCAAAGTCAGTGTGGATCTTGCCGGCGGCCTGAGGCGCTTTGGTGCCCCGTTTGATGGTCCAGGCACGGCATTCGTCGGAGCCGGCGGTGAGGAAAGAAATCAGGCCCAGCAGGGCATAGCTGCTGCGAATCAGCCGGTCCAGGCCGGACTCTGCAACACCCAGCTCCTCCATGAACATGGCCTTCTCCTCAGGGTCATCCAATTCGGCAATGTCGGCCTCCAGTTTGGCGCAGATGGGGAGGACCTGGCTGCCTTCTGCTTCGGCCAGCTGCTTCACGGCAAGGTAGTGGCGATTGCTTTCGGGCTCATTGACCTCGTTTTCTGCCAGGTTGGCGACATAAATGGTTTTCTTCAGGGTCAGCAGATCGCTGGTGCCAATCAGAGCCAATTCTTCCTCGCTGCCATCGAAGGTACGGGCCAGCTTGCCCTGATTCAGATGTGCCAGCAGCTCGGTGAATACTTCAGCCTCCCTGAGAAAGCGCTTGTCGCCGCCTTTGGCAGCCTTCTGGCACTTGTCAATGCGGCGCTCCACCATTTCGATATCCGCCATGACCAGTTCCAGGTTGATGATGTCAATGTCCCGCAGAGGGTCGGTGGAACCCTCCACGTGGGTGACATTGGAGTCCTCAAAGCAGCGGACCACATGAACGATAGCATCAGTGGTGCGGATATTGCTAAGGAATTTGTTGCCCAGGCCTTCGCCCTTGGACGCACCCTTCACAAGGCCGGCAATGTCAACGAATTCAATGACGGCAGGAGTGACCTTCTTGGGGTTGTGCAGCTGTGCCAACCAGTCCAGACGCTCATCGGGAACAGAAACCACACCAACGTTGGGGTCGATGGTGCAGAATGCATAGTTGTCAGCGGGTACGCCTGCATTGGTGATTGCATTAAACAGGGTAGATTTGCCCACGTTGGGCAGTCC
>JALFGI010000070.1 GCA_022777455.1 Clostridiales bacterium
AAAGACCTTCCGGGTATTCGAGGCCCTGGCGAAAGCGGCCATGATCCTGTCCTTCGTGTGGGCCGGGTTCATCGTCCTGGGGCTTGCGTGCGGCGCGGCGTGGTATTCCGGCGCCGGCGTCGCGGGACTGAGCCGGGAGACCCTGCTGGTCATGACCCGGAGCAACAGCCTGAATCAGATGATGGGGGTGCTGCTGTCGGAGCTGGTGTTTGCCCTGACGGACGGGGCGCTGTTCCTGCTCTCCTTCCGGTATTTCCGGCAGGAGCAGGCGGACGGCACGCCCTTCACAAAACATGGGGCTGACCAGATTCTGCGTCTTGGCATCCGCACCATTGTCCTGCCGCTGGTGGCAGCCATCTTGGCAGCTATCGTGTGTGAACTCTTTGGCTCGCTGCAAAGTGCCAGCCGTGACTGGGGTAACCTGAACAGCGTGACCATGGGCATCGCTCTGATTCTGGCTTCCCTTATCTTCCGCTATGGCGCGGAGCTGGAAGAACAGCATACCTTGAAGTAAACTTCAAACACACAGATTTTATCAGAGGCATAACGATATGAAAGAATTTCTTTTCTCTGCGCTTCCCTTTGTTTTGGAAGGAATCGCCCTGGCGATATTGGCAGCAAATTATCAAGTTGGAAAACAGAAGGATGGAAAGTTCAAACAACACATCGCAATGGGTGCAGGGTTTGGACTTCTACTGGGTGTGGCGCTGAACAGCTGCGGCCTGTGGGAAAATCACATTCTGGGAATCATTCTTGGACCGTTGTGGGGAATGGCAGTCAGTACAACTCCGAGGAACTGTAATTCAGAAAGTACCGACCATAATGAATGAGAATTGTCCATGCAAAAAGAAGAAATGTCCCCGGCACGGTGATTGCGTAGTCTGTCGGGAACACCATGCAACATCAAAGTACAACAGGCCGGTACGCTGTGAGAAAAAAGATTGATGCGCATTCTCCAAAGGAAAGAAATCAACGAAGATAGAAATACTACCTGATAATTGCAGCTTCGAAAGGAGTACAGTCATGGAATTCATTCGCCTGACCCATGAAAATTTGGAGCAGGAGCACATCTGCTGCGCCATTTCCAATAACAAAGACATTCAGGTCATGTCCAAAAAAGCATGGCTGTCGGAGCGGTTAGAGGAAGGGCTTGTTTTCCTCAAGGGCGATGTTCGGGGAAAGTGCTTTATCGAGTACATCCCGGCAGAATATGCCTGGGCGCCTGTTGACGCGGGGGGCTATATGTTCATTGACTGTTTCTGGATTTCAGGGCAGTTCAAGGGGCATGGCTATTCCAACGCGCTTTTGAATGAGTGCATCCGGGACAGCATAGAACAAGGAAAAAATGGTCTGGTGGTACTGTCCTCAAAAAAGAAGATGGGCTTCCTTTCCGACCCTAAATACCTGCAGTATAAGGGATTTCAGGTTGCGGACGTGGCTGAGCCGTATTTTGAGCTTTGGTATCTTCCCTTTTTCCCAGGTGTGGAGAAACCCCGTTTTAAGTCCTGTGTCAGCCAGATCATACCAGAGCTTCCCTCCGGTTTCACGTTGTATTATACCAGTCAGTGTCCCTTTACCGCCAAATATGTCCCGCTGTTGGAAACTGCTGCCCAAGAATCCGGTGTGGCATTCCAGGCGGTACATATCACCACCCGGGAGCAGGCACAGAGCATCCCCTGCCCTTTCACGTCCTTTGCGCTTTATTATGACGGAAGGTTTGTTACGCATGAAATCCAATCCGTGAGCAAATTTCAAAAGCTTTTGATGGATTTGAAAAAATAACCCCAAACAAAAAGAATCCCCGTTAACGGTGCCAATCAGTTTATCTGCAGCAGCGTTAGCGTGGGATTCTTCTTTTATTATGATGCAAAGGATTCTTTTACTGGATCACGCAGAAAAAAATAGGTATGATCGTCAGAACGGGTTTCATCGAACTTGTAGTTCAGGCGGTCAAACGATTGAATCTGCACTGGGTTTGTAATCTGATCCTGTGCCATGTAGCGAACCATCTCGCCCCGGGCCATTTTACACATGGTCCCTTTTTCAATCACCTT
>JALFGI010000071.1 GCA_022777455.1 Clostridiales bacterium
AGGCACCAGACTCTCGGTGTCCACGATTTCGTATATTCCTCGTTCCATTTTTCCACGTTCCAGCATTTTTCATCACCCATGTGTATTATATCATAGAAAATGGAAAAAGCCCAGCATGGGCTGGACTTTTTCGACAGTCTGAGCTCTCCCAAAGGGAGAGCCAAGGGGTGCTGCCGTATCTGCCTGCTAAGCAACGATTTACCGCTGAAACCAGGATTCCTCCGGGCCCAGGTAGGACTGGGGGAGGGGAACGTCCGCAGGATAGATGACAATTTTTTCCAGCACCACCCCCGGCTCCAGGGGGGAGACGGTGAGAGCGTGGATTCCGGCCTCAAAAGAAAAAAGGGTTTCGGCGGTGTGAATCTGATCCAGCACTCCCTGGCACCAGCGGGGGTCGCTGTTCTCTCCTGCCCGGAAATCCGGGGCGATGAGCTGAACCTTCTGCACCTGGGTGCCGGTTTCCACCAGCAGGTTCACGCTTTCTCCCAGGGCAACCGGGTTATTGGGAGCGGAGAGCAGCTCCACCCGGTACTCTCCCGGCTGATCGATTTGGAAGGAATAGGTCAGGGAGGGCTTTTCCTCCTCCGTGGAGAATTCCGCGGTGGAAGGGGAGACCTTCATGCCGCTGCCGTATTTGCCGTAGCCGTCGATCCGGTAAAACGCACCGCCGGGGACATCTTTTTTCTCTGCGTAGTGCTCCGCCAGAATGGAAAGTACATTCCCGCGAGGCACAAAGGTCATGGAGGGCAAATGAGAATTGTCCCGGGCCTTGCCCGCCACCTTGACGATGACCAGCCCCTTACCGTCGGAGATGAGCAGCGCCACCAGCTGCTTTTCCGGGGGGAGCTTGTCCCGGTGGCAGATCAGGCTGACCTCTGCCTGCTCCGTGACAGTGCACCTGGCAGGCTCCACCGTCAGCCATTCGGGCAGCTCTCCCACGGGGCCGATGGTGAAATCAAAGGGCACCTTGCCGCTGTTGGCAATCTCCAATGTGACCCGCTCCCGGCCTTCAAAGCAGAAATCCTCCACCGGGATGGTGGTCCCGCCGCCGTAGACGTGCATGGAAAACGCCTCCCGGTCAGCCCGGGAGACCTTCATCTCTGCCTTGGGCATGGGGGTTACGTGGTGCAGTATCGGGTAGCAGCTGCCTTCCTCATTCCACCGGGTAAAGCCGATATGGGGCGCCAGCTCCATTCCGGCCCATTTTCCCTCCCGGAAGGCGGCGAATTCCTCCGCCAGCTCCAAATCCCGCCGGATGCAGTTCTCCGTCAGGGCGGCGTATCGGTTGGCGACTACCTTGCCCTGGGCGGCGTAGTGGTGGTTTTTCCCAGCGTACAGGTGCATTTTCAGAAGATTCATGGAAGCCATGGCGGAAAAATGAATCATGCTGTAATAGGCGTCCCGTTCCCGGGGGCATAGGGAGCGCATCAGCTTTTCCGAGCGGGCTTCGATATTCTCTGCCAGGGCCAGCATCCGGTCTGTTTCCCTGTAGTGGCAGGGGTGATATACTCCGGCGTGGAGGGCCTCCGGGCGGCGCAGGCTGTTCGTGGCCACATAATCCCGGAATACGCCGGCAATTTCTTCCTGTTGTTCTTCCGTGGCCTGGGGGAAGTTCTGCTTGGCCCATTGCTTCAGGTACTGGGCGGGGCTGTCCGGGTTCCCGGTGCCCCATTTGTCAAAATCGTAGGCCAGGGCCATGAAGTAAGTCAAGGGCACCTCGTGGAGCTTCAGATCCCCCACGTTCACGATCCACAATTCCCGGATGCCATAGTCCCAGGCCTGGGTCATGGCTTCCCAGGTCTGGGCCAGGGTGGTGGAGTCCACCCATTCGTAGGAGATGGGGCCGCCGTGGTAGTCGAAATGGTAGTACATACCCCAGCCGCCGGGGTGGTTCCGCATTTCCTTGGGCGGGACAGTGCGCAGGTGGCCGTGGTTGTCCTCACACAGCAGGAAGAGCACATCCTCCAGCTCCTGCCAATCCTTCAGACCCTGGGTGGTTTCGTCGCCGTAGAAATAGGCTTCCACCTCTTTGTAAAGAGCCAGCAGCTCTTTCGCCTTTCGGGGGACGTGGCGGTCAATCAGCGAACGTTGATTTTTGATGATCTTCTTCAGCAGGGAGATGTTTTCCTCCAGCGTGGCGTCGTCGCCCAGCATGGAGCTGTCCCGCTCTCCCCGCATGCCGATGGTAATGATGTTTTCATATTTCCCGCTGCGCTTCAGAGCATCCTCCCAGTAGCGAAGCAGGCCTTCCTCATTGGTGTAGTAGTTCCATTCGTTGCCGTAAATGCTGTTTTCACCCCGGACCTTGTCCCATTCCTCGCTGGCCCGGAGGCAGGGCTCGTGGTGGGAGTAGCCCATCACCACGCCGTATAGGTCCGCCAGCTCCTCGTTGGCGCTGCCGGGACCATCCAGGGGGAAAGAGGAAGCCCACATGGCGGGCCAGAGATAGTTGCCCTTCATGCGCAGCAGAAGCTCAAAAATCCGGTCATAGCAGTCTGCGTTCACGTCGCCGTAGCGGCCGGTGGCCCAGGCGCCGAAGCAGGGCCATTCGTCGTTGATGAAAAAGCCCCGGTATTTCACGCTGGGCTCTTTGGAAACGGTTTCGATATCCTTGCCGATGGTTACGGTTTCCCGCTGCACCGGGGCCACATCCCCGAAAAAGCACAGCGGGCTGACACCAATGTACTCCGACAGGGCGAACAGACCGTAGATGGTCCCCCGCTTGTCGCTGCCGCAGATTACCAGGGCGGGAACAGCGTCAATCTGGGTCAGGGCGATCTGGTAGACCTCCCGCTTGCCGGAAAGGCGGCCTTGATCCAGCACGCCCTGGTTTGTAAGATCGTCTGCCAGGGGGCTTTTTCCCAAGGTGACGCAGACAATGGCCTGGCCCTCGGCCCACTGATTCGTCACCTCCGGGCAGACGCCGGTGACGGCTTCAATATCCTTTGCCACCTTTCCCGCGATTCGCCGAACGCCCTCATAGGCCTCGGGCTCCACATAGAGAAAGGTTTGTTTGGTTCCGAGCTGAAAATTCATGGTGTGCCTCCTTGACAGTTTTGCGGTTTATTTCGGCGGCCGATTCCGCCTGGCAAGCAGAAAATTGTTGTTTAGCGGGCAATGCCCTTGGCTCCCCCTATGGGGGAGCTGGCTGCCCCATAGGGGCAGACTGAGAGGGCAGCACAGTTTGATGCACTGATGCTGCTGTCTCACTGCGGCACCCTCTCAGTCAGCCTGACGGCTGCCAGCTCTCCCAAAGGGAGAGCCAAGGGCGCTGCCGCGCCGGCATGCCAAATAATCTTACAGGCTTCCGCCCCATTGTTCCTGCTGGAGTTTTTCGTAAATGGCGGTGAGGTCCATGTGCTTATCCAGCGCAGGATAGATCATCACATAGGCAATGAGCATGGGCAGCCACACGCTGGTCAGCACCAGAATTACCAGAGTCAGGGGGAACCAGATCAGGATGATGCCGTAGTAGATCAGCTGGAGCAGGGCAGCCAGCAGGCTCTTGACTGGGTGGCAGAAGAACAGCACGAAGCAGTTGCGCAGCAGCGCCCAGCCGGGCAGCTTCACGCACACCATCATGGGCAGATAATACTGGGTGATGCCTGTCAGTACCAGCATGGCAGCAAACAGCATGAGAAATTCCCGGGTGGGGTTTTCCAGCATGGTGATGTAGTATAGCAAATAGATGTATGCGCCGATGATCAGGCCCAGAATACCCCCGGGGAGGATGGATTCCCGGGCGTTCCGCTTCCAGGCTTTTTTGTAGGTGTCCCACCACCACCAGCCCACCTCGTCCCGCTGGCTGCGCATGACGGTGTCCGCCGCGCCGGCGATCTGGGGGGCGGCCAGCATTCCTGTGGGGATGCAGGCCAGCAGGAAAATGGGCGCGTTGTTGGCCACGGCGAACAGTACCGTCAGGAAAAAGGGGATCAGCCCCAGAAGGGCCAGCACCCCGGATTTGAAGAATTTTCCGCTGTCCCGGTCCAGCAGCTCGATCATGCGCATCAGGCCCTTTTTGCGCTCCTGGGGGGCGGCAGTGTTTTCGGACAGCTCGTTTCTTTCGTTCTTTCTCATTTAATATGTTCTCCTTGGTTGTGTTGATCCAGGCGTACCTGGAACATGCCCCGGTACTGGGTGGGGGTGCAGCCCTTCAGTTTTTTGAAGGTGCGGTTGAAGGTGGACACGCTGGAAAAACCGGACTGCAGCGCGATCTGGGAAATGGACAGCTCCGGCTTCATCAGCAGGGCTTCGGAGGATTTGATCCGCCGGTGGCACAGGTATTCATAGAAATTGCAGCCGGAGAGCTGCTTGAAGGTTCTGGAAAAGTGGAATTTGGAGAAGCCGGCCACGGCGGCCACGCCCTCCAGGGTCAGATCCTCTGCGAAATGCCGGTCCAGATAGGTGAACACTGCGCCGAATTTTTCCGCATAGCTGCGCTGGCTGGAAGGGGACAACTGGCTCACCACATAGTGGCCCTCCGTGGACAGCCGGTATTTTCCGTAATTCAAAAAGAAGGTCAGCAGCTTGGAATAGATGGTGATGTCCCGCAGGCTGTCATCGTGGAGGTAGTCCCAGCAGATCTGGGAGATGATATCCGACTCCTCGGCATAGATGGAGGGACAGGTGCTCCGGTTGATCAGCAGGGGTTGGGACATGCAGGAGGCCAGATAGGACGAACCTTTGATGGCGAGAATCTGGTCGAATTCAAACAGCAGGATAAACCGACCGCCCCGGGAGGGAGCCGTCAGGGAATGGGGCTCGCCGCTGGGAATCAGGAAAATATCCCCCGGGGTCAGCTCAAAGGTCTGGCCGGAGACCGTTGCCAGATAATTGCCCTCGGTGGGGACGATGATCTCACAGGCGCTGTGCCAGTGGGGCTCGTAGCCGTTCATGTCTTTGTTGTACCAAAAACGAAGGGTGGAACCGGGCTGGTACTCCACCGATTCCAGATCGTCTGCCACAGAGCGGACGTAAACATACTTGCTCTGCCGAACCAGGTACTGGTTAATCACATCCTGGCTGGCGGCGTAGGGCGTTTGGGTAATCAGATTTTGTGGCATGTTTCTCCTCCTGTTGGAACGTTTCTGAGGAATGCGCAAATATTGCCATGGGAAAAAGGCCGATAATTTGGCAATATAGCCAATTTTGGAGATTTCTTCGCCGGTTCTGGTGAAAAAATTGCTAAGGAAACTATAGCATAATTCAATTCTGCTTGCAATATATTATAATTTTTTTTACCGATAAAAGAATTTTTTGTAAATTACAGCAATTTCTGAAAAGAAAGATAGCAATTTTTGGTAAGAACCACGACGATCCTGCTGGTATAATGATACAAGAATCCATCATAAATAGGAGGTTGGCAATGGCAAAGTTAACAAACACAAAGCCGGGCCCTGAGTCACAGCTGGCGCTGCAAAAAAAGCGCGGCAGCTTCGGCCCCTATATCAAACGGTATTGGCAGCTGTATGCGCTGCTGGCGCTTCCTCTGCTGTACCTGCTGGTATTTAAGTACGCCCCTATGATTTACATCCAGATCGCCTTCAAGAAGTATAAGCTGAACATGAGCGTCTGGGAAATGCCCCTGGCCAAGAACCACGGCTTCGAGTATTTCATCAAAGCCTTCGGCAGCAAGGATTTCCGGCTGGCGCTGCGCAACACCATCAAGCTGAACCTGCTGGACCTGATCGTCGGCTTCCCCGCACCGATCATTTTTGCCCTGATCCTCAACGAGCTGCCCTTCCCCAAGTTCAAAAAGACCGTTCAGACCATCGCCTATATGCCCCACTTCCTGTCCTGGGTCATCATCTCCAGCCTGGCGCTGCAGCTGTTCGCCCCTGGCGACGGCCTGGTGAACATGGTCATCGAAAAGGTCACCGGCCAGTCCGTTCCTTTCCTGAATGAGCCGAACCACTGGGTCGGCACCTACATCGGCGTGGGCGTGTGGCAGAGCTTCGGCTGGAACTCCATTGTGTATCTTGCCGCCATCGCCGGCATCAACCAGGAGCTCTACGAAGCCGCCGACGTGGACGGCGCGGGCCGCTTCCGCAAAATGTGGAACATCACCCTGCCTTCCATCCGTCCCACCATCGTGGTGCTGCTGATTATGAACCTGGGCAACATCCTGGGCGGCGGCTTCGACCGTCCCTTCGCCATGTCCAACAACCTGGTGCTTCGCGCCTCCGAGGTCATTGCCACCTACGTGTACAAGACCGGTATCAAGGGCCTGCAGTTCTCCCTGACCACTGCCGTTGGCCTGTTCCAGTCCGTGGTTGGCGTGTTCTTCCTGCTGATGGCCAACTGGCTGTCCAGAAAACTGGGTGAAAGGGGTATCTGGTAATGCGAAACGTAAAATCCACATCTTCCAAGATCGGCGACTGGGGCTTTGTGTTCCTGTGCGTCCTGGTCAGCGCCGTATGCCTGCTGCCCATGCTTCATCTGCTGGCCAAGTCCCTCAGCGGCACCGATTATCTGGTGCGGCATGAGGTCAGCCTCTGGCCCAAGGGTTTCAATTTTGACGCCTACCTTACCGTTCTGAAGGACCCCAAGTACATCCGGGCCTTCTTCTGGACCGTATTCCTGACGGTGGTCTGCACGATCCTGTCGCTGACCATGACCATCCTGTGTGCCTATCCTCTGATTTTCCGTCAGCTGAAGGGCCGGGGCGCCATCAATATCTTCATCACCATCACCATGTTCTTCAACGCCGGCACCATTCCCAACTACCTGCTGATGCAGAACCTGAACCTGCTGGATAACCCCCTGGTTCTGATCATCCCCGGCTGCTTGTCGGTGTACAACATGATCATCATGCGAAGTTTCTTCTACGGTATCCCGGAGAGCCTGCGGGAATCGGCGGAGATCGACGGCGCATCCATCTTCCAGATTCTGGTGAAGATCTATGTGCCCCTGTCCACCCCTGTCATGGCTACCCTGGCACTGTTCTACGCCGTGGGCCGGTGGAACGGCTACTCCGATGCCCTGATGTACATGAAGGATGCCAATTTCTATCCCCTGCAGCTGCTGCTTTACAACGTGATCAACAACATCAACTCCGTGGAAGTGGCCACCCAGGAGGGCTTCTCCTCTCCCGGCCTGTCCGCCTCTCTGAAAGCGGCAATCGTCATGTTCTCCACCATCCCCATCCTGTGCATCTACCCCTGGCTGCAGAAGTATTTCATCCATGGCGTGACCATGGGCGCTGTGAAGGAATAACCGAATCGGCCCGATTCGATCATTCGTTATAAACCCAAAATCTGAAGGAGGAAACACAATGGCAAAGAAACTGGTAGCTCTGCTGCTGGCTGTGGCGATGGTCATGTCCTTCGCTCTGGTGGCCCACGCAGAGGACGAAATCGTGGACGGCAAGTTCACCACCACCCGTCACATCACTGTTGAGGTCTACGACCGCGGCAATGACGGCGGCTCCGATCCCACCAACAACATGTACACCGACTACATCAAGAAGGGCATGCTGGAAGACCACAACGTGGAAGTGGAATTCGTGAAGGTTCCCCGTTGGACTGAGGTTGAGGAGATCAACAACCTGCTGGCTGCCCAGAAGGCACCCGACATCTGCGTCACCTACAGCTACCCCACCATCCAGACCTACGCTGACATGGGCGGCGTGATGGACCTGAGCGAAATCCTGGAGGAGTACAAGGATCTGTGCCCCAACCTGTGGGATTGGCTGGGTGAGAACAACATCTATTGGGACCAGGATCCCGAGTCCGGTACGGTTTGGGCCGTTGAAGCCAAGCTGGCTACCTCCAACCGTATTCTGACCTTCGTCCGTCAGGACTGGCTGGATGTTCTGGGTCTGGAAGCTCCCACCACCACCGAAGAGTTCGAAGCCATGCTGTATGCCTTCAAGGAGAGAGCCTCCGAGCTGCCCGTTGACGACGCCAGCAAGGTTATCCCCTACTCTGTCAGCTACGACGTGGGCTGGCGTGCAGGCAACCTGATCGAGTCCTTCATCGACCCCGAGATCTCCGACCGTGAGTTCTATGTCAACGGCTTCGACGACAGAAAGCTCACCCAGAACGGCACCAAGGAAGCTGTCCGTCTGCTGAACAAGTGGTACAATGACGACCTGCTGTGGAAGAACTTCGCTCTGTACGGCTCCGGCGACACCACCGAAGACGACAACATGAAGGCCGGTTACGTGGGCGCTTTCACCCACAACTGGGACTACCCCTTCCGCAACGGCGTGGACAGCCTGAATGCTAATCTGGCCCGTAACATCGGCCCCGATGCCAAGTACGTGGCAGTTGACTGCTTCACCAGCAGCGACGGCAGCCACACCAAGTTCGTTCCCGGCCCCGTGGACCGCAAGGTGTTCTTCCCCCTGACCAACGACGAGCCTCTGGCCTGCCTGCTGTACCTGGATTGGATCTCCGATCCCGAGCACATCGAGTACCTGCAGATCGGTGACGAGGGCGTGACCCACAATGTTCTGGAGTCCGGCGCCATTCAGACCATGGCTGCCACCGGCAACGCCATCATGAACTCCGGTATGAACATCGACTACACCATCACCTGCAACGGCCTGAAGCTGGCTGATCCCGAGAAGACCCAGCTGTCCAAGGCTTACAACTACGCCGAGATCGATCCTGAGATCGTGGCCCAGGCGGACACCTACGCCCAGACCGACCTGCACTTCATCAAGAACGTGAACGTGGGCGCCATCGAGGCTGAAGCCGGCATCGGCGACACCCTGAGCTCCAAGCGCGACCAGGTCTTTGACCAGGCTGTGGTGGCTCCCGTTGACAAGTTCGACGAGGTTTGGGACGAGTTCCTGGAGGATTACCTGTCCTCCGGCGCTCAGGACATCATGGACGAGCGCGCCGAGAAGTGGGAGCAGTTCTTCGGCGATGCCGAGATGCTTCCCTGATCGGTTGTAATGATTCGCCCCTGATTGAATAATCAACTCCCCCTTTCCTTCGGGAAAGGGGGAGATTTTTTGGAATGTATTTGTCGACTCGATTCAGCAGTCAGACAAGTTGTAATTTGCGGGCCGCGTGGCGCACCGGGGTGGTGTGTCATCCGGGACTCCTGGGCGGTGCCCGGTAACGTTTTTGCGCACTTGGATAAAGGCTTCCTGTGCATTTATGTCGGATGGAACGGCCTGCGTGCCGTTCCATCCGCGCAGCGGCTACAACCCAACGGACCGGTACGCCCGGATGAATGGAATGCGGTTTGGACGGAGGTAATGCCATTCAACGAACTTCGAAATAAATGAGGGCAGGGCGGAACGACACTCAGGCCGTTCCCTTGTATAATAAAGTTAGTAGCAAACGTGTGGTAAAATAGTTCAGATACTGTGGATTGGTACGTTCCCTTCCGGCATTGAGAAATGACTGGTTCCCGTAGGCTACGACCACAGCTCCGGACAGCAGAGTTA
>JALFGI010000072.1 GCA_022777455.1 Clostridiales bacterium
GAGCAATCCATGTTTGCGCTGGTCAAGGGCAACATTGATAGCAGTAAGTCCAGGTATCAAGCATGCGTTGCAAATGGCAAGAAGGGCGGAAGACCTCGGAAGGAAAGAACCCGGAGAAAACCAAAGGAAGAAACCAAAGAAGAAAACCTTGATATGGATTAAGAGAGGGATTCGGATATGGGGAATGATTAGTCTTTCTTTCTCCTGTCAGAGAAAAGAAAGACGTAATCATTCTCCCTGTATCAAAACGTAACCAACCAGAATAGGGAAACACACTCAAACGCCCGGTTCAGTCTTGGATGACTGACCGGGCTTTCTGTTTCTGTCTGGTATTAGCAAAACCGATGGATTAGCGTGTTTCGATAAGGTCAGATGATTTGTCGCATGGTATTAGTCCGGGATTGAACTGGTATTAGCGGAAGTGATTAAAACGGCAAAAGAGATAAGACCAGATGATAAAAAACGTGTAAAGACAGGTGTCAAGACACCCACCAACCTCCGCTCCGGCTGGGGGGCCGGGCGGCTCTGTGGTCTGCTGGCGGCTGCTGGGCTGCTGGCGGATGGTCTGGGCGGCGGATGGCGGATGCTGGCCTTTCTGGGTGCCGGAGAGGCAAGGAGGGAGGGCCCGCCGCCGGGGGGTGGTGGTGCTGTCAGTGGTTGCCAGGTCTCCGGGGTGATGGTCTGCTGGTGGTGGCCTTCTGGGTAGCCTGCTTGGCGGCTTCTGGTTGTCTGCCGGTGGTGGCTGGGCGGTGGTGATCCGGCGGCGATCTGCGGCGGAAATTCGGCGGTATTTAATCAGCTATTAACAACTTTCCTTGTGGTTGCAATGGTTTGGCGGCTTACTGTGTTCTAGCTGTGTTCCTATTGCCTATTTCGGCGGCGGCTGGTGGCGATTCCGGTCCCCTGGGGCCGGGGTGGCGGTGGGTGGTCTGGTGGTGGTCTTGGATGAACTGTCTACCGGAACCATCAAGGGAGGGGTAGCGGAAAAAGGACGGGGGTCTTCCTGAGATGGGGGAAGATTTATTCCCCCACATCCTCCACTCCCCTTTCCGACCTTGGGGGTAGCGGAAAACAGGGCCACCCCCTTTGCCAACCGGCGGCTGAAAATGATCAGGAAGCCTGCCCCTGCTTTTGAAAGATGGCAGAAGATTTTCTAACAACATAGAATCTTTTGGCGGGTGTATAATCATGGCAAGAGCGGGGTATCTATTGCAGAAAACTTTTTGAGAAGCGTGTCCTGATTCCGCTCCGTTGACTATGGCGGCTTTGATGCCGCCAAGACCAACTACCAGGGAAGGAGGGACAAGCATGGCGAAGAAGCAGACGACGACTGGTGACCCGAAAGAGCGCGGGAGCTGGCGGAGGAAGTACGCCAATGCCGACGCCCTCCAGGAGAAATGTGACGAATACTTTGCCAAGTGCGACGCGGAAGGGAAGCTGTACGGAGAAGCGGGGCTGGCGCTGCATCTGGGCGTGAAGATCGGAACGATGCGGGGCTGGTACGACGGCACGGATTGCGCGGACCTGCAGGAGCCTGTACAGCGGGCGTACCTGCGGATTCAGGCGCAGCTGGAGAGCGACCCGACATACATGCAGAAGGGCATGGTCACGAAGGCAATTTTCCTGATGAAGCAGCCGAGGTTTGGCGGCTATCAGGACAAGATCGAGGCGAAGCAGGACATCAGCGTCAATGTCAAGATGGGCAACGGCATGGACGACAGTGATTTCAAGTGACGAGGTGCCGGACATGATGGAACTGATGCTTTGGGTGATTCTGGTACTGGTGATGGTCAGCGCCGCCCTGAATATGGCGATGTACAGCCGGATGGTCCGAAAGGAAATGGCATACAGAGCTGACGAGGAAGTGCAGAAGGCGCTGGATGCGGCGCTGTTGGAGAAAATGCCGGAGGAGGGTCATGACGATGGGCAAGTGCAGAAAGCCGAAGAAGTGAGAGACCGGGACATGAGCCGCGCCATGGACGAGGGCTTTGACAGCATCATGCGGTACACGGTGAATCTGGGCCGTGGCCGCACCACCGGGGGTGAGCCGTAATGAGTTGGAACACGGTGCAGGATGTATTCGACAAGGCCATTCACTGGCTGGACGAGCAGAACGAATCCACCGGCGCGACCATGACATCCGACACGAAGGAGTATTCCCTGCGGACGCCCAATATCCTGAACACCTATCTGAACGTGGTGTATCCGTACAGCGATACATACACGGCGCGGGAGGACGGCAAACGGCCCTATTTGGAGCCTGTAACGGCAATGGCAGACGAGATGGACCTGGATGCCTTCATCTGCATGAGCGTGCTGCCGTATGCGTTGGCTGCCGGCCTTGTGAAGGAGGAGAACCCATCCATTGCCAATGTGGCCCTGCAAATCTACGCGGAGAATCTGGGCCAGGCCCGCAGTACGCTGCCCGCATCCGTGGAGGAAGTGGAGAACGTGTACGGCGGCATTGAGTACGGGGAGTTCAGCAGATGGTACTGAATGGGTGGTACTGCTGCCCGGTATGCGGCAAGCATACACAGAAGGTGGAAGGCGGCAGCGTGATCTACGGAACGCCGCTACATTGCAGGCCGTGCCGTGTGGACTGGTATCCGACCATCTACATGGGCAAGGAACTG
>JALFGI010000082.1 GCA_022777455.1 Clostridiales bacterium
TCATTGAGATTTTGAATTCGCTGCGCGGAGCACCACCCCCGGGGGAAGGTATTTTTCCCATTCCGGAACCTTGCACCATTCAACGGAGGCATTTTGTTATCGTCACGGGTCGGCGGGGTCAAGACCCCGCCCTACGAATGGTGTGCCACATAAATTACAATTTTTCGGAATGTGTGCGTTTTTCTCAACATTGCAAACAAATCCTCCGTATGGCTGCAAAACCATACGGAGGATAAATGATTGCCGAATTATTGCCGGGTCTGGCTGTTGGAACCGCCGCCCATCTTATCTTTGCCGCCGAACTGGCCCGGGTCACCGCCCATTTGACCACGACCGCCCCTGCCGCCGAAGCCGGTGCTGTTTTCGGAACCGTCGTTGGTGGTTACGTCCGCACCGTTGTTGGTGACGCCGGATTCGGAGTCCAGGGCGGTGTTGCCGCTTCCGTTGCAGGTCAGCTTCAGGGTGCCGCCGTTCAGGACGATGGAGCCGTTGGAGTCCAGGCAGTCACCATTGGAGACGACGGTGATGTCACCGCCATCCACGGTAATCACAGCTCCATTGTCCATGCCGGGGACCCGATCGCCGGTTTCGGAATCCTCGCCGGCGGCGTTGATTCCGTCGTCGGTGGAGGTGATGGTGATGGTGCCGCCGGAGACGGTGACGCTTTTACCCTCGATGCCTTCGTAGCAGTAGGGAATGTCAAAGCTTCCCCCACCAATGATCACATGTTCATCGGAATGGATGCCGTCGTCGGCGGTGCGAATCTGCCACTGGCCACCGGAGATGGTGATATCGCTTCCGGCGTGGACGGCATCGTCGGCGCAGTCCAGGGTGAAGCTGCCGGCCAGAACGGTGATGGGGCCGTCGGATTTCAGGCCTTTGGCATTCACTTCCGTTTCCTCATCCTGGGAGGCAGCCAGGGTGTTGGTGTTTGCCATGGGAGCGTCCTGCCGGCCGAAGCCGTCGGGAGGTGTCATACCAGCGCTCATATTCCGGCCGTTGAAGCCTCCCGGAAATGCGCCCCGGGTGCCAAAATCATCCGAAGCCTTCATTTCCACGGCCTGGCTGCCGCCGCCGGTGGTGATGGTGAAACTGCCGTCGGCAATGTTCAGGGCGTCCTTGCCCGTGATGCCGTGGCTCGAGGCCTGGATGGAATAGATTCCGCCGGTGATGGCAAGGGTATCCTTGCACACGATGCCTTTTCCTGTGGCGGCGGTGACGGTGAGGCTACCAAGACCGTTCAGAGTCAGGTCGGCTTTGGAATAGATGACGCCATCCGCCCCGTCCTCATCGATTTTCTCCGAGGAGAGGCTGTTTTCACTGCCCTGGGCCAGGGTAATGAACACCTTGTCCGCGGTTTTCACTTCAATGGCTGCGCCGGTTTCCGCGTGGATGGTCACGCCATCCAGCACCAGCTGCACCTTGTCTTCCTCCCCGGCCTCCACCAGCACCTGACCGTTTTCGATGCTGCCGGAGAGGACGAATACGCCCGCGTGGTCAATGGTGACGGAGGAATCCATCAGCGCAATGGTTTCCGCTTCGGTCAGGTCCGCCTCCTGGGTCAGGTCCGGCTCCGTGAACAGGGTGTCCACCTCTGCCTGGACAGCCCCGGGAAAAACCACCAGGACCAGAGCAAGGCAGAGAAGATAAACAAGTACATCTTTCATAATTGTACCTCCTTTATTGATTACAGCCCGGAGTTTTCCGACTCCTGGCAGCAAAGGCTGATTTCCAGATTGCCGTTCAGGCAGCGCAGCTCGTCCAGCAGATTCTTCTCCGGAAGGCCTTCCCGGATGACGATGTCGTAGGTCAGGCGGAACATACTGCCCATGTTGGTGGTTTTCACCTGCTTCAGCGTGTATTCACTGGTATAGGATTCCAGCACCGGGTCAAAAACATTCACATAGTTCAGGCTTTCCGGGATGGTGATCCGCAGCTGGCGGTACTGGTTTCTCCGGCGGGAGCGGCCCAGATGGGCGGCGGTGCAGGCCATCATCAAGAGCCCCAGCACCAGGGTGAAGAGCACGGCGTAAGCCAGGTACCCCATGCCGGCAATGAGTCCCGCCCCCATGGCGATGAATACGGCACTGATTTCCCGGCCGGTACCCGCCGCGCTGCGGAAGCGCACCAGCCCGAAGGCTCCTGCCACCGCCACACCGGCACCGATGTTGCCGTTGACCATCATGATCACCACGCACACCGAGGCGGGGAGCAGGGCCAGGGTGATGGCGAAGCTTTCGCTGCGTCTGGACCGCCAGAGCACCATCAGGCACAGAATCAGGCCCATCACCAGAGACACTCCCACGCACAGAAGAAATTTTCCCGGGGTGATCACCGAAGCTGCGGCGGTGTCGAACACACCGCGAAAAAGATTGTCAAGCATACCGGAGGGCTCCTTTCCGGGCACCCGGGAAAATCTGGGTATAAGCGGTACCGTATTTGGAAAAGCTGGTTTTCTGAAGTCCCATCCGGTCCAGAATGTCCGCCATCCACAGCGGCATACTGTCCGGAATTTTCAGCTCCATGAGCACCATGTCGCTGTCCAGAAGGGGATGGCCCCAGGGTTCGGAGTTCAGCGTCAGCTCCTCGGTGCGGTAGCGGATGCAGTCGTCAAAGGTCAGGCGGAAGTCGGAATCCAGAGCGTGGTAGGCGTCCCGCTCGTAGCTCAGGTACACCCGGGGGATCAGCTCCTGGTAAAAATGCAGTGTCGTCTCGATCTCCCGGCCGATCTGGCTGTCCGGCATGGGAGAGCGGCCGATCATGGCATCCAGCGCCTGCTGCTGGGGCATTTCCAGCCGCCGCTTGTAAACCACGGAGTTGTATTTCTTTTTTAGTTCCACAAATACGTCATCCTCTGCCCTCGCTCTTCCGTAGCTGCGGACCCGGAGTTTTTCCTTGTACACCGGCTTCTCCAGGCTCTGGCGGATCAGCCGGTAGTTGGGGGTGTCGTAGTAGATGTTCCGGATGGAGCTGTGGCTGAAGCGGTCAGCGGTCATATAGGGCTCCAGGCTCCGGCAGAGGGTATGCTGCTGGCTTTGGGTCAGCAGGTATTTCAGCTCATATCGCTTAAAAACCATGCGGTTTTCCATGGTAAGACCCCCTTTTTGGTTACTGTGTTGCCAGTATAAGCCTGCCACCCTAAATGAAGTTAAAAGAGTAGATGAAGGTTTTTTGAATGAAACGATGACTTTTGGGAGAAAATGTGGTATTTTGGAGGATGAGGGGTAGATTGTGTTTAGCGCCCCTGGCTCTCCCTTTGGGAGAGCT
>JALFGI010000093.1 GCA_022777455.1 Clostridiales bacterium
TACCCGGGCGGTGGAGTTCGCCGAGAACAGCCGGAAGGAATATGTGGCCGGGCTGCGGCTGGGCCAGGTGACGGACACCCAGGACGTCACCGGCGAGACGCTGGAGTCCCATCCCGTCACCGTTTCCCGTGAGGACGTGGAGGCGGCCATGGCCCGCTTCCTGGGGCCCATCCAGCAGGTACCGCCCATGTACTCCGCCGTGAAGATCAACGGCCAGAAGCTCTACGACCTGGCCCGGAAGGGCAGGGAAGTGGCCCGGGAGCCCCGGCCCATTACCATCCATGAGCTGACCTTCCTGGGCTTTGAGGAAGGAAATGTCAGATTGCAGGTATCCTGCTCCAAGGGCACCTACATCCGTACCCTGTGCAAGGACATCGGCGAAGCCCTGGGCTGCGGCGCCTGCATGGGCAGCCTTCGCCGCACCCAGGCGGGGGATTACACCCTGGCCGATGCCGTCCCTCTGGAAACCCTGCTGGAATCGGAGCACCCGGAACAGTATCTGCGCCCGGTGGACTCCCTGTTCTCCAGCTTAAGCGCCGTTACCCTCACCGCCAATCAGGAAAAGCGGTGCCGCAACGGCAATGCCTTCTCCGTGACCCTGGCCCCGGGCACCTACCGGGCTTACAGCAGAGCCGGGGAATTCCTCATGCTGGCCCAGGTCAGGGAGGGAACCATGACCACGGTGAAGAGCTTTTTTGAACCGGACGAAAAACCATGAATCAGACAATTTACGCCTTGGGCTTTTTTGACGGTGTCCACCTGGGACACCTGGCTTTGTTAAATGAATGCCGTCGGCTTGCCCGGGAAACCGGCCGGGAGGCCGGAGCCGTGACCTTCGATGCCCACCCGGACGCGCTGGTATTCGGCACCGCCCCGGTGCTGATCAACACCCCCGCCGACCGGGAGCGGCTTCTGCGCCGCAGTCTGGACCGGGTGATTACCCTGCCCTTTGACGAAAAAATGCACACCACCGGCTGGGAGGATTTTCTGAACCTTCTCCGCCGGGACTACGCCGCGGCAGGCTTCGTCTGCGGGGACGATTTCCGCTTCGGAAGCCGCGGCGCCGGCAACGGCGCATTGCTGACAGACTACTGCCGCCGGGAGAACCTCCCCTGCGCCGTGGTGCCGGAGCAGAGCGTCCACGGCACCCGGGTCTCCTCCACCCACATCCGCGCCCTGCTGGAGCAGGGGCAGATGGAGGAGGCCAATGCCTTCCTGGGCCATCCCCATATTCTCACCGGCCAAGTCATCCACGGCCACCAGCTGGGCCGCACCCTGGGCATCCCCACCGCCAATCTGTCTTTGCCTGCCGGGCTGGCGGTCCCCAAGTTCGGCGTTTACGCCTGTTTGGTGGAGCTGGATGGAGAGCGCTACCCCGCCGTCACCAACATCGGCACCCGCCCCACCGTCCATGGCAGCGGCATCACCGTGGAGCCTTGGATTCTTTCCTACCAGGGGGACCTGTACGGCCGGGAGATCACATTGGAATTCCATAAATTCCTCCGCCCGGAGCGAAAATTCCCCACTCTGGAAGCCCTCCAGGAGGAAATTCACCATAACGCAGAACAAACCATCCACTTTTTTCAAACCCAGCCATAAATCCTAACCGCACAAGCCTGTAGGGGCGGCCCGCAGCCGCCCGCGCAGTACCCACCCTCAAAAAACAGGGTTGGGCGAATTCGTACTGTGCCCAACATGGTACCATTCAACCAAATACCCAGTCCCGTTGCCTGGCGGGAGGCTGAGAGCCTCCCCTACAGTGGCTGGGCAATCCATGAACCATTTATGAACACAATGCAAAATACCCCAAGTAAGGAGGAATCGCCATGGCTATGACCCCGGAGGATATGGAAAAACGCCGTCAGCGGCGGGAAAAACAGCTGAAAAAGCAGCGCGCCCAGCGCCGGAAGCTCCGGCTTGGTCTGGCGGCAGCGGTGGTGATCCTGGCCCTTTGCACCTTTGCCATCTATTTTTTTGTGGAAAACGCGCCCCAGGAGATTTCCGCCGCCGCCATGGACACCCTGCCCACGGAGACCACTGTGCCCCAGACCCTCCCCCCGGAGGAGACCACGCCCCCCAAGGGCGCTGCCACCACCATCCACATCCGGGCCGCCGGTGACCTGAACGTCACCAACAACGTGGTGGATGCAGGCCTTTCCGCCGCGGGTTACGACTTCACCCGGGCTTTCCAGGATGTGGCCGGCACCCTGTCCGGCGCGGACCTGACGGTGCTGAACCTGGAGGGCAACATCTGCGGCGAGCCCTACGGCACCGCCACCACCTCCGCCCCCAATAAGCTCCTCACCGCCCTGCGCAGCGCCGGCGTGGATCTGATTCAGATGGCCAATTCCTGTTCCATCAACAACGGCCTCATCGGCCTGAATTCCACTCTGCAGTCCATCCGGGCCGCCGGGCTGGAGCCGGTGGGCGCCTATTCCTCCCCCTCGGAATTCAAGCGCTCCAAGGGCTACACCATCTGTAATGTCCAGGGCTTGAAGGTTGCCTTCGTGGCCTTCACCAAGGGTGTGGGCGGCATGGGCATGCCCGCGGGCAACGAGGACTGCGTGAATCTATTGTACCAGGACTACGACTCCACCTACAAAAAGGTGGACACCGAAGGCATCACCCAGATTCTGACCGCCGTGAAATCCGAAAAGCCGGACTTCGTGGTGGCGCTGGTCCACTGGGGCAGCGAGAACAACGACACCATCAGCTCCACCCAGGAGTCCATCGTCAAGCTGATGCAAAAGAACGGCGTCGGCCTGATCATCGGCACCCATCCCCATCTGGTGCAGGAAGTGAAGTACGACGAGACTGCCGGTACCCTGGTGGCCTACTCCCTGGGAGACTTCTTCGGCGATGCCGCCCGGGGCGGCACCAACTATTCCATCATCCTGGATGTGGAAATCACCAAGGACCCCGAAAAGGGCACCTGCCGGGTCACCGGCTACAGCTACACCCCCATCTACACCGTCACCGGCAGCCAGTCTGCCGACGGCTTCCAGCGGGTGGTGCGCATCGAGCAGGCCATGCAGGCCTACGAAGGCAATTTCGTGGATAAGGTCACCGCCGCCTGCTATTCCGATATGGCCTATTCCCTGAAACGAATCGCCTCCCGCACCAGCGGCCAGGGATAAGAAAATGCCCCCGTTTGTCAAATTGATCGATATCCATTTCTGGCGGAATGGACGATATACGCCGGGCGTTCGATATGTGTAACCACACGAGATGCGCTGCGGCGCGAGAGGAATGGATATCCCATCGAATGCCGCAGCGCGGCATATATCGACGCCGCAGGCGATATCGCATTTTGCCAGAGGCAAAATATATCGAGAAATCCACGCAAAACAGCAATTTCCCCCTTCCCACACAACACAAAAATGGAGAGAGCCCATGAGGATTCTATTCGACAGCAAGCAGTCCCAGTTCAAATCCCCCTTCGGCACCCTGGTCCCGGGGCAGATGTGTACGCTGCACGTGCACATTCCCGCCACGGTGTGCACCCAGCGGGTGGAAATCGTGCTGTGCTATGAAAACGGCAGCCCCGCCCGGTATCTGGACATGCACCGCACCGAGCAGCGGGGCGCTTACGAAATTTGGCAGGGAGAATTCTCCCTCTTCGCCCCGGGATTGTACTTCTATTATTTCCAGATCCACGACCCCCACGGCATGTTCCGCCTGTTCAAGCAGGGGGACGATGCCAACATGGAGGCCGGCGACCTGTGGCAGGTCAGCTGCATCCCCGCGGACTTCACCACCCCGGACTGGGCCAAGGGCGCCATCATTTACCAGATTTTCCCCGACCGCTTCTGCCGCAGCGGCAAGGTTGACCTCACCGGCAAGCTGGAGCCCTATTCCATCCACGCCAGCTGGAACGAGGACGTGGACTGGGCCCCGGACGAAAACGGGATCATCCAGAACAACGATTTCTTCGGGGGCAATTTCCGGGGCATCACGGAAAAAATGGACTATATCGCCAGCCTGGGCGTGACCATCCTCTACCTGAACCCCATCAGCAAGAGCTTTTCCAACCACCGCTACGACACCGGCGACTACAAGACCCCCGATCCCATGCTGGGCACGGAGGCGGATTTTGCCGCCATGTGCCGGGCGGCCCATGAGCGGGGCATCAAGGTGATTCTGGACGGCGTGTACTCCCACACCGGCTCCGACAGCCTGTACTTCGACCGGAATCGCACCTTCGGCGGAAACGGTGCCTTCTGCACCCGGCAATCTCCTTACTACAACTGGTACACCTTCTATGAGTGGCCCACCAATTACCACTCCTGGTGGAATTTCGACACCCTGCCCACGGTGAATAAAATGCACCCGGACTTCATTCGCTATATCATCACCGATGAAGACAGCGTGGTGGCCCACTGGATGAAGCTGGGGGCGGACGGCTACCGGCTGGACGTGGCCGACGAGCTGCCCGATGAATTCATCCGCATGATTCACGACCGCATCCGTTCCATCAACCCCGATGCCCTGCTGCTGGGGGAGGTGTGGGAGGATGCCTCCAACAAAATGGCCTACGACAAGCGACGCCGGTACTTCGTGGGCGGCGAGCTGGACAGCGTGATGAACTACCCCTTCCGCACCGCCATCCTGGACTTCATGCGGGGCCGGGACGCCGGTGAACGGCTGCGGAATACGGTGATGACCATTGTGGAAAATTACCCGCCCCAGGTGGTTGCCTGCAACATGAACCTGCTGGGCACCCACGATACCCCCCGGATTCTTACCGCATTGGTGGACGATTTCGACGGCAGCCGGGAAGAAAAGGCCCACCGGCACCTGTCCCGGAACCAATTGGAAGTGGCCCGGGACCGGCTGATGATGGCCTCCTTCCTGCAGTACACCCTGCCCGGCTCTCCCAGCCTGTACTATGGCGACGAGGCCTGCATGGAGGGCTACAAGGATCCCTTCAACCGCCGCACCTATCCCTGGGGCCGGGAGGATCCCGAAATCCTCAGCCATTTCCGCTGCCTGGGCAAGCTGAGAGCCCATCACGAGCCCCTGCGCCTGGGTGACATCCACTTCTTCACCGCCGGGGATAAACACCTGGGCTTCTCCCGGAGCTACGGCGGGAAAACAGTAAAAATTTATGTAAACCGCAGTGGTGACCCCTGGGACATCCCCGCCGGCCGGGTGATCTTCGGCAAAAACCTGCAGACCATCGCCCAGGACTGGCTGACCCTGGCCCCCCGGGGCTACTGCGCCGTGGAAGGGTAACATATGGAAGAAGAACTGATTTTCACCGGCTACTGCCGTCAGCTGGACCAGAGCCGGATGGTCACCATCGAGCTCCAAAACGGCGAGCTCACCGAATGCGACTGCTGCTACGG
>JALFGI010000100.1 GCA_022777455.1 Clostridiales bacterium
ATGCCCGATCCCCAGCCCGAGGCTCCCAAGGTTGCCCTGTCCTCCGCCTCCCGCTCCAAGCCCAAGGCGCCCAAAAAGCCCGAGGCTCCCAAGCCCGAGGCTCCCAAAGCAGCACCCGTGAAGGAAGAGACCAAGCCCGCCGCCCCCAAGGCCGAGGAAGCTCCCAAGCCCGAGAAGAAGGAGCGCCGGGAAAATCGTGAAAAGAAGCCTCAGGCTCCCAGAGAACCCAAGGAGCCGAAAGAGCCCAAGGTGTACGCCCCTGCCCAGCCCGGCAGCGTGGAGGAGAAGATTGAGCAGTTCATCGCCGGTCTGCTTGCGCACATGGGCTCCAAGGCCGTGCCCCACTGCTGGAAGGAAGAGGGCAATACATACCAGGTGGAGCTGGTGGGTGAAGACCTGGGCTACCTGATCGGCCGCCGGGGTGATACCCTGGACGCCATTCAGCACCTGGCAAACTACTCCATCAACCGGGGTGTGGAAGGCCACATCCGCATCAATGTGGACGCGGAGAGCTACCGGGAAAAGCGGGAGGACAGCCTGCGCCGGTACGCCGTGAAGAAGGCCCAGCAGGTGCTGAAAATGCGCCGCCGCACCACCCTGGAGCCCATGAACGCCTACGAGCGTCATGTGATCCATGCCGCCCTCCAGGATATGGACAACATCACCACCCACTCCACCGGCGTGGAGCCCAACCGCTGCGTGGTCATTGAATACGTGCGATGATTCCCCGAGCCGCCTTGCGAAAGGCGGCTCTTTTTTTCCGCCACATCGTTCAGATGGTAAATCGTATTGATCGGGATGTTTCGTAGGGCGGGGTCTTGACCCCGCCGATCAGGTAACGAAACAAACCTGGTTAGGCCAAATGGAACCAAATAACGTTTTTAGACATTTTCCCATGGATATTCCGAAAAATGTACCATTCAACACACCATTCATAAATCCAACCGGGTCGGCGGGGTCAAGACCCCGCCCTACGAATGGCGTTGCACGAAATCGCAATTCCCCGTCTGTCCCGCGGGCGCAAAACATTTTCTCCCAAAAATTGCAAAAAGACTTGACATTCCCCCTGGTGGAAGGTTTATAGTATGAATCAGAAAGGCGGTGGCCGGTGTGAAAATCAACGAGGTCGAGGCCCTGGCGGGAATCGCGAAAAAGAACATCCGCTTCTACGAGGAGCAGGGGCTGATCAGTCCCAGGCGGAACCCGGAAAACGGCTACCGGGATTACGCCGACGAGGACGTGCTGGTGCTCCGCCGGATCCGGCTGCTGCGGAAGTTGGATGTGCCCATTGACGAAATTCGGCTCATGCTCTCCGGCTCCCACACAGTGGGCGACGGCATGCGGCGGCATCTGATTTCCCTGGAGCGTCAGCAGCGGAATCTGCAGCAGGCCATGGAGCTGTGCCAGGAGCTTGCCTACCAGGACATCCCCATCTCCCAGCTGGACACGGAAAGCTTGCTCACCCGGATGGAAACCTTGGAGCAGGCCGGCACCTCCTTCCATGATGTCGCCGCCCAGGACATCAAAAAGCGCTACATCGCCCCGGTGGCGGTGACGGCGGTGGTGGTGACCTTCATGACGGCGCTGAGCGGGTTGCTGCTGTGGGCGCTCACCATCTCTCCGGAGGATGCGCCGCCCATCTGGTTTGTGCTGGTAGTCATTGGATTTTTTGCCGCCGTCGGAGTGGGCTGTGTGACTGCCCTGGCCCAGCGGATTCGGGAAATTCAGAAAGGAGAAATTGACGATGCGAAAAAATATTAAGCGGGGCGCCATCCTCAGCGCTTTGGTGGTGGTGGCGTTTTTCCTGGTGTATCTGGTGCTGCTGGCCACCGCCGTGCTGGAGGTACCGGAGGATACCATTGGCCTGATGGCTGTTTTGTTCGCCGGGGCCATTTTCCTGGCCATCATCGCAGGCGTACTGCTGGCTCTGGGACAGCGGCTGAAGGAAATTGACGGAGGCGAGGAAGAAGATGCCAGAAAATACTGATACCACGCATCAGAAAAAGCAGGACGCTTTGAAAAGCGCCTGGCTGTATACCCTGATCTGTGGAGGAAGCGGCGCCATGTTGCTGTATCTTCGGATCAAATACAGCCTTGGCGGCTTCTGGGGCACCCTGGTGCTCCTATCATCCCTGCTGGATCTGGGACTCATCGTCCCTGTCTGGATATCATTCAAAGAGAGACTGAAAGAAATTGAAGGAGGAGAAGAAGATGCTGCTGCTGAATATTGATCACGTCCCCGGGCGGGACATGGAGGCCATCGGACTGGTAAAGGGAACGGTGGTGCAGTCCAAGAATTTCGGCAAGGACTTTATGGCCGGAATGAAGACCCTGGTGGGCGGTGAGATCACCAGCTACACTGACATGCTGGTGGAGGCCCGCCAGATCGCCACCAAGCGAATGGTGGACGAAGCCACCGCCATGGGCGCCGATGCCATTGTGAACATCCGGTTCGGTTCCTCGGCCGTGATGCAGGGCGCCGCGGAAGTCATTGCCTACGGCACCGCCGTGAAGCTGAAATAACCAAAAGGAGCTGGCATCTGTCATGGAAATGCTGTACATCCCCAACCTGACCATCGCCGTTCTGGTGTTCGACGTCCTTCTGAGCCTTGCCCTGCCCCTAGGGCTGATGCTGGTGTTGCGGAAAAAATTCCACAGCTCCATCATTCCCTTCTGGGTAGGCTGCGTCAGCTTCTTTCTGGCGGTTTCCGTGCTGGAAAACCTGGCCCACTCCCTGGTGCTGGGCAGCCCGGCAGGCGTTTCCATCCAGGGAAATCTCTGGCTCTACGCCCTTTACGGCGGACTGATGGCGGGCATCTTTGAAGAAACCGGCCGTCTCGCTGCCATGAAGCTGCTGAAGAAGCGGCACAACCGCCCCGAGACCGCCCTGATGTACGGCGCGGGCCACGGCGGAATCGAGGTTCTGCTGGTGATGGGCTTTTCCATGCTGCAGAATCTGGTGCTGGCGGTAACGGTGAACGCAGGCCAGGTGCAAACCCTCCTCGCCCCTCTGGCTGCGGATGAAGCAGCCGCCCTGGAAAGCGGGATTGCCGCCTTGGCCCAGTACTCCCCCGCCATGTTTCTGTTGAGCCCCCTGGAGCGAATTCTCGCTGTGACGCTGCACATGACGCTGTCTGTCCTGGTGTGGCAGGCGGCGATGAAGCCCGGGAAGCTCTGGCTGTATTTCGCTGCCATCGGTGCCCACGCCTTTGCGGATGCCTCCGCCGTGGCGCTCCAGCTGCTGGGCACCCCCCTGCTGGCCATTGAAGGGTGGATGGCCCTCATCGACGTGGCAATGGTCTTCTGGGCGCGGTACCTCTACCGCAAAATGGAGACAGCGTAATCCTTCCAAAAGCCGGCCTCCCCCGGGGGGCCGGTTTTCCTTATCTTTTTCTTAAGGTACCCCTTTCCCCTTGACATTCCCCTTCCGGGACGGATAAAATGAAGAAGCTGGCATTGTTGCAAGCGTTGCACCAGCTACTGTAGGGGAGGCTATTATGTCAAGAGAAACATAGGTAACACATGGGGAAGAGACATGGGTTACAGTCTGCGGATGTGGCGATTGATGAGTTTACCCTCAACAGCATCTACCGAAGCTATGATATAGTTGCGGTAGATAATGGAGAATGTGTCATTTTCATCAAAGCGGATCTCTACTTGAGTGTCAGCCATAGCCTCGCTAAGGAAGAGACGAATTGGTCCAAAACGCAGATACCCCCAATTGTTCACCTTTATCAGCTTGGCACCAGAGTCATAGACATAGGGCTTTGGAATGTAGTACTCTCTGGTGCTGGGCTTGTAGACAGAGGAAGGTGTTTTCATTTTCAGCGCCTCGTGAGGACGAAGCTCATTGTACACCCAGCGCCAGTTCTCTAGTCTGGCTTTGGCTTCGGCCAGGTTTGCGGGAGTGACCCCCAAGGCTTCCTTTTTCAGCGAACGATGAAAGCGCTCAATCTTGCCTTGCGTCTGAGGATGAATGGGTTTTCCGTGGATTGGGCAAATGTCCAAGTCCATCAGGAAACGTTCAAAGGTGGATAGTCCTCTGTGCGCTCCGGCAAACTGAGAACCATTATCCGACAGTACAGAATTTGGAAGTCCGTACTCCTTAAAAGCAGCTATAAAGCTCTCTTTTACACCGGTAGCGGAATCTTTTGGCTCAATTCTGATGCTGAACCGAGAATGGTCATCCAGGATTGTAAGGGGGTAACAGCGAACGCCGTTTCCCAGAAGGAAGTCCCCTTTGAAATCCGTTTGCCACATCTCATTGCAGTGGTGCTTTTCAAACCGCTGGAAGGCAGTATGCTTGGAAGCTTCCGCCGGGTCGATCAGGCCATTACGCTTGATGATGTTGCAGCAGGTTTTGTCGCTGGGCAGCCCCTCAACGCCAGCAGATTCTAAAACAGCATGTATCTTTTTACCGCCCCATGCAGGGTGATCAAGACGCATCTGGATGATTTTCTGCTCAATGTCCTCTGCTGTTTTAGAAGGCTGCTGGTGCGGTCTTCGGCTTTGGTCACAAAGCTGAAGACCCTCTGCGGCTCGATTGATCCACTTGTAGCCAGTCTTTCGACTGACTCCATACTTCCGGCACAGGGCGCTGACGGTCTCCCGAGCTTCCATTACCTCTGCTACAAATTGTTCCCTTGTCTCCATAACAGTCTTTGTCTCCCATGACATCTGACCCACTTCCTTTGCTCGTCGGATGCCCTTTATTATAGCAAAAACTGTTACCTATGTCTCTTCCCTAACTGTTACCTATGTTACTACTCTATACATATTAGCCTCCCGCGCGGTACAAACCCACGATCAGAAATAAGGTTGGGCGAATTCGTACTGTGTTGTACATGGTATCATTCAACCGGGTACGCAGATTCGTTACCTGACGGGCCTCTGTAGCCGCCCCTACGGTGGCGTAGACGTAATTTTGTACCCGCCAAATTGCTATTTACTGAATTTCCATGAACAAAGGAGCGGTATCAATGAAACGACTGTGTACATTTGCCCTGGTGCTGGCGGTTCTGCTGGCGCTGCTTCCGGCGGCGGGGGCAGAAAGAGAATTCCGGTTCACCCGGGAGAATTTTCCCAAGCTGGACGGCTCCACCTCCATGGTGCCTCTGGGCAACGGCATCGCCAGCGTGCTGCTGGGGGAAAGCCGGGAGGATACCGCCTCCCTCATCGCCTTCAACCGCACCACCCAATCCTTCCGGAACCTGTGCAGCGGGGACAGCGACATCGTCATTGCCGCCGAGCCAAAAAATGATGTATTCCAGGAAATGGCCGAAAATGCCTTCCCCTATGAGCTGGAGCAGATTGCCACGGAGGCCCTGGTGTTTGTGGTGAACGAAAACAATCCCATCAACTCCCTCACCACCCAGCAGGTCCGGGACATCTATTCCGGCCAGATCACCAACTGGAGCCAGGTGGGCGGGGAGGATATGCCCATTGCCGCCTTCCAGCGGAACGCCACCGCCGGCAGCCAGGTGATGATGGAAAAGCTGGTAATGGACGGCATTCCCATGATGGAGGCCCCCGCCGCCATGGTGCCGGGGGAAATGGGAGAGCTCATCGAATCCGTCCGCAGCTACGACAATTCCGCCAACGCCATCGGCTACACCGTGTTCTACTATGCCGCGGACATGCAGATGGCCCAGGGCCTGAAAATCCTGCAAATCGACGGCGTGACCCCCTGCGCCGAGACCCTGCGCTCTGAGGAATATCCCTTCCTCAACGGCTACTATGCCTGCATCTCCGCTCTGGCTGAGGCCGATTCCCCCCAGCGCATTCTCTACGACTGGCTGATTTCCCAGGAAGGTCAGGACCTTCTGGCTCTGGAGGGCTATGTTCCCGTGTACGGCCCCGGGGAGGCCCCCACCACCGGGGACAAGGTATTCACCGACTATTCCTCCTACGCTCCCAACGGCGGCACCCCCGCCAAATTCACTTCCTTTGACTGCCCCAAGGACCGTCTGGAGCCCCGGGAGGACTATGGCGATATTTACCCCTATGACGGCTCCCAGCTCTACGGCACCTGGGGGAACGGTTCCGGAGATTACCAGGTGGGAAGCCTGAAGGGCTTTTATAACCACCGGGGCCAACTGATCACCGACCCCATCTACACCAGCATCGACTATTTCGCCCTGGACGAGCAGGGCGGGGACTACCTGTGGGTGGTATCCACCGGGGATGAACACTACGGCTATGTGACCCGGGACGGCAGCTTTGCCACGGAGCTCTGCTACGACAGCCTGTATCGGGTGGGAGACTACCTGTTCGCCTCCACGGATTATGGTACCCAGACCTTCCAGCTGCTGGATATAAATCTGAACCAGGTTGCAACCCAGGAGGACTACACCTTCGACGGCAAACGCTATGCCCCCCAGCTGTTTCAAAACGGCCTGACCCTGTGCTATCACAACAATGAGGATTGGAGCGGAGAATACATCCTCCTGGATGAAAACAAAAATATTCTCCTGCAAACCCAGAATTATGTCACCATTGATGAAAACGGCATCATCTGTCTCTACGACGAGGCGTGGAACTGCACCCTGTTTTACTCGGATATGACCCCGGTGGAGCTGCCGGAGGTGGGCGAAAACCGGAACGTACTGCAGCTGAGCGGCCGGTTCTACCAGGTGTCCGGGGACGACGGAAACTACATCATTGATGCGGGCGGCTCCCTTTTCCAGTGGAACTACGACAGCGCCGTCTATTCCTGCGAGGACTGCTTTACCGTGGTGAAAAATGGCCGGGCAACCCTTTACGATGCCAACGGCCGGGTGAAATTTGCCGGTCTGAACCCGGAATGGTACTATCTGGGAGATGGTATTTTCTCCGAAACCATAGAAGAAACAATTTTCCTGCACAAGCCGTCCGAGAATAAAACCCTCTCCTTCCCCGACGGCAGCTTCGCCTATGCTCTGGGAGACTGCTATATTGTTTCCATCTGCACCGACGACCGCTGGAGCACAGCGCTGGTGGACAGCGAGTTGAAACTTCTCATGCAGGCCACTGGAGAGTTGTCCATCCTGGATGATTTGATTGCCGGAAAGAGCTACCTGCTGGCCTATGATTCCTACGGCTTTGCCGGGGAACAGCGGCTCTACACTTCCGACGGCCAGACCCAGCTCTTCCGGGCCAATGGGCAGCTGGGAATTCAGAACGGCTACATCACCGTCTCCAGCGACTGGGCCTTCACCTGCTATGACCCTGAGGGGAATGTGATCTTCTGCTACCCCTACTACGGCATGGCCTCCGGAGA
>JALFGI010000132.1 GCA_022777455.1 Clostridiales bacterium
ATAAAACAGTAACGTGCCATCCGTGAGGGCAAGAATGGTATCCACAAGAAGAACGCAAATCATTTCGCTCAGACCACCGGTGACGGTCAGAGAAAACATCATTTCCTGGTCGGCGCCCACCACGGTGCCGCCATTGTACCACACGATGCCGCACAGCAGTCCCAGCGCTGCCAGCCCTGCCCAGACAAAGGAAAGGATCATGGCGATTTTGGTGAGGACCTGAAAGACCCGGAACGTTTTTTGAATGGTTTGCAGTGATTTCATAATAATTCCTCCTTCTTTCTGATGTCCCTATTCTACTACATCCCGTTCTTTTGTGATAGGGGAATTCTTTAGCTGAATGTGTCTGTTTTCTAGAGAAGCATTGTTCAGAATCTCTCTGGATAACACAATCCACCCCAGGGAGAAGGACTATATACGGTGGATTGTGCATCAATCTGATGGAGTATTTATTTGAAAAGAGATGCTTCCCTCGGCCTGATTTCCAGATACGGATAGAGAATATTTTCCATCCTCCGGAATGGTCACCCGAAAGCTGCTTAGTTCCGGATTCCTTCCTTCATAGATCGGTTTCTCGTTTTCCTTCCCGATGGAAACAGAGAGTTCACCGGAAATCTGGACCACATTCACATCAATGGTGTCACCCTTTTTCAGAGAAAAGGGCTCTTTGATGGTGCAGTTCAGTCGCTCCAAGTCCAGAAAGAAAAAATTTTCCCCAACCTTCCGACTGTATCGGGACTCGTTGAAATGTATGGTAATATGTCAGTTCTATAGATGCTTGTGCGCATAGAAAAGAAATTTTCAATATACTCTTGCCGAAAGTCAACCTGTCTGCTATAATGGTGCCAACTGATGAGGATTGGAGTTGAAAGAATGCGCACCACTTCTTGCTGATCGATTGGGCAATACGAAAGAGCTGCAAAATTGCGGCTTGGTTTTGTTATGCCCTGATGCAGGAAGGTGTGTACCGTTTCAACTGACATGATGATGCTGCGCCCGGAAAGGGAGCGGTTGCTTTTGTTGGCTGCGGGATGCTTTCCTGCGGCCATTTTTCTTTTTTGGGAGGGCACATATGTCTTTGATTCAAGTATCCAATTTGACCTTTGCCTATGACGGCAGCTATGAAAACATTTTTGAAAATGTCAGTTTCAAGATCGATACCAACTGGCGGCTGGGATTTACCGGAAGAAATGGACGGGGGAAAACCACGTTCTTGAATCTTCTTCTTGGAAAATACGAGTACCAGGGGAGTATTTCCGCTTCGGTGGCATTTTCCTACTTTCCATACCATGTGAACGACAAAAACATTCTTTCCATTGACGCTGTGGAAGCCGTATATCCGGACTATGAATATTGGCGAGTAGCGCGGGAGATGGAAAAGCTGCAGCTGAATGAAGAGGTGCTGTACCGTCCCTACGGCACCTTAAGCAACGGAGAACGGACGAAACTCCAGTTGGCGGTTCTCTTTTCCAAAGAGAATCACTTTCTGCTCATTGATGAACCCACGAACCACCTGGATATCCGGGGACGGGAACTGGTGAGCCAGTACCTGAGTGGGAAAAAGGGATTTATCCTGGTATCCCATGACCGGGCATTTCTGGATGGATGCGTTGACCATATCCTGTCCATCAATAAGTCGGATATCCAGGTCTGCAAGGGTAATTTTTCCACTTGGATGGAAAACAAGCAGCGTCAGGATGATTCCGAGCGGGCGGAGAATGAAAAGCTGAAAAAGGAAATTTTCCGTCTAAAGGAAACTGCCCGGCAAAAAGCGGATTGGTCTGACCGGGTGGAAGCAACGAAGATCGGCTTCGGTCCCTGTGACCGGGGGTATATCGGCCACAAAGCGGAGAAAATGATGGCCCGTTCAAAAGCCATCGAAAAACGCCAAACCGCCGCCATCGAAGAAAAATCCAAACTGCTGAAAAACATCGAACGCAGCGACACATTGAAAATATTCCAGACTCCATTTCACACCAGCCGGCTGGTGGAACTGAAAGATGTATCCATTGCCTATGGGAAAGAGCCGGTTTGTAAGCCTGTCAGTTTCGCCATCCGGCAGGGGGATCGGATCGCCTTACAAGGAGCCAATGGGTCCGGCAAGAGCAGCATTCTCAAGCTGATCTGTGGGCAGGGGATTCCCTATACAGGGGAATTCTGGCGGGGGAACGGTCTGCAAATTTCCTATGTCAGTCAGGATACCTCCAACCTGCATGGGAATCTCTCTGATTTCGCCCGGGACAGCGGGATCGACGAAAGCCTGTTTCTAGCCATGTTGGCGAAATTGGATGTGCCGAAAGCCCAGATGGAAAAAGATATGTCCAATTTAAGTGCCGGGCAAAAGAAAAAGGTACTGCTGGCAAAATCCATCTGTGAACCGGCCCACCTGCATATCTGGGATGAACCAATGAACTATATTGACGTGATTTCCCGGGTGCAGATTGAGGAATTACTGCTTCAGTTTCAGCCAACCATTCTGTTCGTGGAACATGATAAAGTTTTCTGTGAAAATGTGGCAACAAAAATTGTAAGACTTTAATTTATCCTGGGAGAAGCGATTGTCAAGAAGGCTCCACGACCAATCACCGTGGAGCCTTCTTTTTTAGAACGTGTTGTGCCTGTTCTCATGGAACAGTGGTTTCGACAGGATCATCCGTGTCGCTCTGGGCATATCCGGGCGAGCACCATACATCCTCCAGATAAATGGAGGTGTGGTCCAAGGTCCTGGATATTTCCTCGTTGGTCTCCCGGTCATACCTGCAGCGATAGGCTGCCGCATAGCTGGGATGGTCGTCTACCCGGTATTCCATTTTGACGTAATAATCCCGTTGCTCCACACCCATGATCCGAACCTTTACATAGCCGTCGGATACCTCCGCCAGAATTTTCACGGGAAGCTCGTAATCGTTGCGGATTTTCAGATCGGTGGTGCCCCAGTTGACGGTGGCATCCAATCCAAGGGGAATGTAGTTTGCAGGGTAACCGTGGTTCTTTCGCTCTACG
>JALFGI010000138.1 GCA_022777455.1 Clostridiales bacterium
ATGCCCCTCTTGGCTCTCCCTTTGGGAGAGCTGGCAGCCGCCAGGCTGACTGAGAGGGTACCGCAGTAAGGTAATGGCAAATGCATTGCCCTCTCAGTCTGCCCCTTACGGGGCAGCCAGCTCCCCCATAGGGGGAGCCAATGGGCGCGTCGGTTTCGGTACGCCAAACAACAATTTTTTGCGCCGAACCAAAGCCCATCTCATTTTTTTCCAAAGGGGGTCCCCATCATGGAAACACCGGAAACATTGTCCGTTAACGGAAAAACCTACCGCATCCTCAAGCTCCTGGGCAAGGGAAAAGGCGGCTATTCCTACCTGGCCGCCGATGAGGCTGGTGGGCGCTATGTTCTCAAGCAGATTCACCATGAGCCCTGTGACTATTACCAGTTCGGTGACAAGCTCCAGTCCGAGCTGCGGGATTACCGGCGGCTGCGGCAGATCGGCATTCCCCTCCCGGAACTTCTGGAGGCCGACGTGGCAGCGGAGCGAATTCTGAAGGAATACATTGACGGTCCAACCATCGCCCAGCTGGTGGCGGAAAACCGGATGGAGCAGTCCTATTATGACCAGATTCAGGCCATGTGCGATTTGCTCTATGCCGCCAATACCAATATTGACTATTATCCCACCAATTTTGTGGTCCAGGAGGGAAAGCTGTATTACATCGATTTTGAATGCAATGACTATATGCAGCAGTGGGACTATGAAAACTGGGGAAAGCAGTATTGGTTTCCTCAGAGTCCATAGAGGAACAGGGAAATTGTCAATTACGCAATTGCCCCATTTTGGGTGGTTTTTTCCAAGGCAGCCGGTCCGGTCACCGGCTGCTTTTTACTGCCAAATGTAGTTGTTTCGGAAAAGAGACTTGAAAAAATTGAATACTTGCGTATAATATATGCTACTGTACCAAAATGGGCGTATTGTGTGCGCCCGTGACTACCGGAAAGGGGAGTCCACCTTGTCCATGTATAAGCGGGTCCTGGCGCTGACCATGAAACGCCGGGGAAAACCCATGAGCGCTACAAAACTGATTGCGGTGATATTCTTCGGAATCATCTGTGTGGGCACCTGCCTTCTGATGCTTCCTGCCGCTTCCCGGGACGGGCAATCCTGTTCCTTCCTCCATGCCTTATTTACCGCCACCTCGGCCACCTGTGTCACGGGTCTGACGCCCTTCGATACCTGGAGCCAGTGGAGCGGTTTCGGCCAGGTCGTCCTGCTGTCCCTGATCGAGATCGGCGGCCTGGGCTTTATGTCCGCCGCCACCCTGGTGATTTTTCTGCTGCGCCGGAAGGTGGGACTGAAGCAGCGCATGGTCATGGCCCAGGCCATGTCTCTCAACGATATGAACGGCGTGGTAAAGCTTCAGCGCACCGTTCTGGTCGGCAGCCTGAGCATGGAGGCCCTGGGGGCACTGATCCTTACCCTGCGGTTCTGGCCGGAGTACGGCTTCCGCCAGGCGCTGTGCTGGGGCGTGTTCCATTCCGTGTCCGCCTTCTGCAACGCCGGCTTTGACATTTTCGGCAAGCTGGCTCCCGGAAGCAGCCTGCAAGTGTTCCAAAGCGATCCGGTTGTGCTGCTCACTCTGGGCGTTCTGATTGTGGTGGGCGGCCTGGGCTTCCTGGTATGGGAGGATGTCGCCGAAAAGCGGAGCTTTCGCAAGCTGACGGTGTATTCCAAGCTGGTGCTCTCCGCCACGGTCAGTCTGTTGCTGCTGGGCTGGGGGCTGACCTGCGCCATGGAGTGGAACAACCCCGAAACCCTGGGCAGCCTTTCCGTGGGGGATAAGATTCTCAACGGACTTTTCCAGTCTATTACGCTGCGAACCGCCGGCTTTGATGCCCTCAATCAGGCAGGCCTTCAGGACAGCTCCAAGGCACTGTTCACTGTGTTCATGCTCATCGGCGGCTCCTCCGGCTCCACGGCCGGCGGACTGAAAACCGTGACGGTGCTGGTGCTGCTGCTGTTCATCGCCTCCCGGGCCCGGGGGCGGAGCAATGTGACGGTGTATCACCGCACCATCCCCAGCTCCCAGGTGATGAACGCCATGACCATTTCCATTATCATGATCGTCCTTGCGGTATTCGGCGGCATCTTCATCAGCGCAACCTCTCCCATCGGCTTCACCGATGCCCTGTTTGAAGCGGTTTCTGCCCTGGGTACCGTGGGATTGACGGCGGGGGTTACCTCTTTGCTGAGCGTTCCGGCGCAGCTTCTGATTATTATTTTTATGTATTTTGGACGGGTGGGCGTGCTCACCATCAGCCTGGGCTTCCTCGTGGGCAACCAGGCGGTGGAACGGTTCCGCTATGCGGAAACCAGCCTGCTGATTGGATAAGGAGGCAATTATGAAATCTTATGTGGTGATTGGCCTGGGGCGGTTCGGCTCCGGCCTGGCAAGAAATCTGTGCCAGCTGGGTGCAGAGGTGCTGGCCATTGACATCCGTGGGGACCTGGTGCAGCAGATTGCCAATGATGTGACCCACGCCGTGGTGGGCGACGGTCAGGACAAGGAAGTGCTCCGTGCCCTGGGCGTCCGGAATTTCGACTGCGCCATTGTGGCCATTGGCGACAACCTGGCAGCTTCCGTGCTCACGGTAATGAACCTGAAGGAGCTGGAAGTGCCTTACCTGGTTTGCAAGGCCCACGATGAGACCTACAGCCGGGTGCTGGAGAAGCTGGGTGTGGACCGGGTGGTCATCCCCGAACTGGATCAGGCCCAGCGGCTGGCCAGAATTCTCCACTCTCACAATGTGCTGGATTATATTGAGCTCTCCACCGACTACGGTATTTTGGAGGTTCCCGCGCCCAAGTCCTGGATCGGGAAAAGCCTGCGGGAGCTGAATGTCCGGGCAAAGCTGGACATCAATATCATCGCGGTGAAAAACGGAGAGAAGACCAGCGTGTCGCCCTCCGCGGATTATCGCATCTGCTCCGGTGATGTGCTGGCGGTGCTGGGCGATACTGTGGCCCTGGAGGCAATGCAGAGACAGTGACGGAGCAGCGAATTACTTCCAGAAAAAACCCCCTGCTGCAGCAGGTGAAAAAGCTGCTTTCCTCCCGCCGGGAGCGGGAGCGTGCCGGACTGTTTGCGGCAGATGGCACCAAGCTTTTGCAGGAGGCGGCCAGATACTGTCCCGGCCTGGAAACTGCCATTCTCTCCGATGGCGTTGAGGCCCAACTGCCGGAGCAGGTCCGCATGATCCGGGTGCCCGGGGATGTGATGGAATCCATTTCCCCCATGGCGTCCCCTCAGGGTGCGGTGTTTCTGTGCCGTCTGCCGGAAAAGACCCCCTTCCGTCCCAAACCGGGGATGCTCCTGCTGGACGGAATTCAGGATCCCGGCAATCTGGGCACCATTCTGCGTACGGCGGATGCACTGGATGTTCCGGTGGTACTGCTGGAGGGCTGCGCGGACCCCTACAGCCATAAGGTGGTGCGCTCCAGCATGGGCGCGGTGTTCCGCACGCCGGTGGTGACGGCATCCTGGGAAGAGGTGTCTGCTGCCTGCGGTGATGCCGGAATTCCCGTTGCCGTGACGGCGCTGGATCCCGGCGCGGTGGACATCCGCCGGGCGGAGCTTTCCAAAATGGCGGTGGTAATCGGCAGCGAGGGCCAGGGCGTCCGCCGGGAAATTCTGGAATCGGCCCAGGAAAAGCTGATCATTCCCATGAATCCCCATTGTGAATCTCTGAATGCCGCCGTGGCAGCCACCATCACCATGTGGCAGATGATGAAATAACAGAAAGAAGGAAACGATATGCTGGAGCATTGGCTGTGGCTGGCCCATCGGCCGGGAATCAACGAACATACAAAAGTGCTTTTGCTCCAGTATTTTGGGTCGCCCGAGGGCGTTTATACCGCGGCGGACTGTGAACTGACCGAAATCCCCGGCTTGACCGGGGCGGGAAGAAAATCCCTGGCGGATAAATCCATGGAGCAGTATGAAGCGGCGCTGATGCGTTGCCGCCGGGAGAATATCCGGATTCTGACTTATCTGGATGAGGAATATCCCCGCCGTCTGAAAAATATTTATAACCCGCCCCTGGTGCTGTATTACAAGGGAACACTGCCCAAATTCGACGGCTATCCCACCATTGGTGTGGTGGGTACCCGCCGCTGCTCTGCCTATGGCGTATCTGTTGCGGAAAAACTGGGCGGGGAGATCAGCAGCTGCGGCGGCACAGTGGTGTCCGGCCTGGCGGATGGAATTGACGCAGCAGCCATGAGCGGCGCGCTGCGCGTGGGCTGCCCCACGGTAGGCGTACTGGGCACCGGCGCGGATATCGTCTATCCGGCGGTGAACAGAGCGCTCTTTGCCCAGGTGGAGCGGTGCGGGTGCCTCCTTTCCGAATTCCTCCCCGGCACCGGTGCCTTCAAATATAATTTCCCCAAGCGCAACCGGATCATCAGCGGCCTGAGTGTGGCCGTGGTGATTGTGGAAGCGCCGGAGAAAAGCGGCGCACTGTACACCGCCCGGGCGGCATTGGACGAGGGCCGGGATGTGTATGTGGTGCCCGGCAATGTGGATATGCCTTCCTTTGTGGGAAGCAATCGGCTTCTGAAGGAGGGAGCCAGTCCCATCTCCTGCGGTTGGGACGTGATGAGCGAATACACCTCCCTCTTTCCGGATAAAATCCGGAAGGCGGAATGCCCTGAGCCGCAGCAGAACGGGGCCGGGCAGATGCAGCAAGCCCGGGATTACACCCCCAAAAAGAAAGAAACAAAGCCCGCGGCCCGGAAAAAAGTCGTTGACAATGGGCCCGGTGAGACTTATATTGACTTAAAAACAACTGCCCAGGGACTCTGCGGCGAGGATCAGGCCATCGTGAATTGCCTGACCGGCGGAGAAAAGCTGGTGGACGATGTGATTGCCGCCACCGGAATCCCTTCCGGGCTTCTCCTGCGCCGCCTGACCATGCTGGAGCTGAAGGGCACCGTTGTCCGTCTGCCCGGCAACCGGATCAGGCTGCGGAAATAATGAACAAGTAAGGAAAAGGAAGTTATTCATGGCGAAACCGACGAATCTAGTCATCGTGGAGTCTCCTTCCAAGGCGAAAACGATTGGTAAATATCTGGGGCCGGACTATCTGGTGAAAGCCAGCATGGGCCACCTGCGGGACCTGCCCAAGAGCAAAATGGGCGTGGACCTGGAGCGGGACTTTACTCCGGAATATATCCCCGTCCGGGGCAAGGAAGAATTGATCAAGGAATTGCGCAAGGCTGCCGACCAGGCGCAGACAGTCTATCTGGCAACGGACCCTGACCGGGAGGGTGAGGCAATTTCCTGGCACCTGAAGGAGCTTTTGGGTCTGCCCGATGAAAAGGCCCACCGGGTCACCTTCAACGAAATTACCCAGCGGGTGGTGCGGGAGTCCATCCAGCATCCCCGGGATATCGACTACGATCTGGTGGATGCCCAGCAGGCCCGCCGGATTCTGGACCGGATTGTGGGCTATCAGCTCTCTCCGCTGCTGTGGAAAAAGGTGCGCCGGGGCCTGTCCGCCGGACGGGTTCAGTCCGTGGCCACCCGGATGGTGGTGGATCGGGAAAATGAGATTCGGGCCTTCCAGCCCAGGGAGTATTGGTCCCTGGATGTGACCTTGAACCGCCAGGGAAAGCCCGGCAGCTTTGTGGCCCACTACTATGGAGAAGAAAAGAAGCGGGAGCTGGCTAACGAGGCCGAAACCCAGGCGGTGATCGACGATGTGACCGGCAAGGAGTTTACCGTCACCAATGTGAAGAAGGCGGAGAAAAAGCGCACCGCCGCGCCTCCCTTCACCACCTCCACCCTGCAGCAGGAGGCTTCCCGGAAGCTGAACATGACCCCCAAGCGCACCATGATGATTGCCCAACAGCTCTATGAAGGCGTGGACGTGGAAGGGGAAGGCACCCTGGGTCTGATCACCTATATGCGTACCGACTCCCTGCGCCTGTCCGAAGAGGCCATGACCGCGGCAGCCGGATTCATCCGCAGTCGCTACGGAGAGAACTACTATTACGGTAAATTCCATGAATATAAGACGAAGGCAGGCGCGCAGGATGCCCACGAGGCCATCCGCCCCACCCATGTGGAGCTGGACCCGGAGCGGGTGAAAGGCAGTCTGACGAGTGACCAGTACCGGCTGTATAAGCTGATCTGGAGCCGCTTCCTGGCCAGCCAGATGGCAAACGCTGTGTTCGACACCGTGGCCATCGATACCCAGTGCGCCGGTCATACCTTCCGTTCCACCAACCAGAGCCTGCGCTTCGCCGGTTTCATGGCTGTGTACGAGGAGGGACGGGACGAGGAAGCGGAGCCCATGGGTTCCCCGCTGCCGGACCTGCAGGTGGGGGAGAAGACCGCCCCCACAAAGTTCGACAAGCAGCAGCATTTCACCCAGCCCCCCGCCCGGTTTACCGAGGCTACCCTGGTAAAGGCCATGGAAGAAAAGGGCGTCGGCCGCCCCTCCACCTATGCCGCCACCATTTCCACCATTGAGGACCGGGAGTATGTGGTGAAGGAGGACAAGCACCTGGTGCCCACCGGCCTGGGCGAAGTGGTCACCGGACTGATGAAAGACCGCTTCCAGGACATCATCGATGTGGAATTCACCGCCAACATGGAAAATCGGCTGGACGAGGTGGAGGAAGGCAAGCAGAACTGGAAGGATCTGCTGGCGGAATTCTACCGGGACTTTGAGAAGGAACTCAAGGATGCGGAAGAAGCCCTGGACGGCGTGCGGCTGAAGGTCCCCGAAGAGGAGACCGATGAGATCTGCGAGCTCTGCGGCCGGAAAATGGTGATCAAAATGGGCCGCTTCGGCAAGTTCCTGGCCTGCCCCGGCTTCCCGGAGTGCAAGAATGCCAAGCCCCTGGTGGAGCGGATGCCCGGCCGGTGCCCCAAATGCGGCAGCGGGATGCTCAAGCGAAAGTCCAAGCGGGGCTACGCCTACTATGCCTGTGAGCAGGGGGCGGAGTGCGGCTTTATGACCTGGGACGTGCCCACTGCGGAGGATTGCCCGGAGTGCGGCCAGACCCTGTTCAAGAAATCCGGACGGGGCAGGATGAAGCCCTTCTGTGTCAACGAAAAATGCGCCCGGTTCCTCCCGGAGGATCAGCGGGGTTATTATAAGAAGAAAACCGAAACAGAGCCTGGCGCCGAGGGAGAGCCTGCAGAGGAAAAGCCCGCCGAAAAGAAGACGGCAGCAAAGAAGTCCACGGCAAAAAAGGCCGCCGCCAAAACTTCCGCGGCGAAGAAGACCGCTGCGAAATCCGCGGCGACGAAAAAGACTGCCGCGAAATCCGGGGCGGCGAAGAAAACCCCAGCCAAAAAGGAACCGGCGGAGAAGAAAACAACCAAAACCGGTAATGCAACGAAGAAGAGGACGGAAAAATGAAAGTCAAGGTTATCGGAGCCGGTTTGGCCGGTTCGGAGGCAGCGTGGCAGCTGGCCAAACGCGGCATCGAAGTGGAGCTTTATGAAATGAAGCCCGTGAAAATGACGCCCGCCCACCACAGCGCCGATTTTGCGGAGCTGGTCTGTTCCAATTCCCTGCGGGGTGACCGGCTGGAAAATGCGGTGGGCCTGCTGAAAGAGGAGCTGCGCCGCTGCGGCAGCCTGATTATGGAATGTGCCGAGGCCACCCGGGTGGAGGCCGGCGGCTGTCTGGCGGTGGATCGGGCGGGATTTTCGGCTTTGGTGACGGAGAAGATTCGTGCCAATCCCCTGATCACCGTCATCCCCGGGGAAGTGACCCAGGTGCCGGAGGGCCCCGTGATCATTGCCACCGGCCCGCTGACCTCGGATGCCCTGTCGGAGTCCATCGGCGCTTATTTCGGGGCGGATTATCTCCACTTTTTTGATGCCGCTGCTCCGCTGGTCACGGCGGAGTCCATCGACATGAACCTGGCCTGGTGGCAGTCCCGCTATGACCGGGGCACCCCGGATTACATCAACTGCGCCCTGGACAAAGAGCAGTACGAGACCTTTGTCCGTGAACTGATTTTCGCTGAGGAGGCGGAGGTCCACGGCTTTGAGGACCGCCGGGTCTTTGAAGGCTGTATGCCTGTGGAGGTCATGGCCCGCCGTGGACTGGATACACTGCGCTACGGACCCATGAAGCCTGTGGGGCTGTGTGACCCCAAAACCGGCCGGGAGCCCTATGCGGTGCTGCAGCTGCGGCAGGATAACGCTGCCAAGAGCGTGTTCAATCTGGTGGGCTTCCAGACCCACCTGAAATTCGGAGAGCAGAAGCGGGTATTTTCCATGATTCCCGCACTGAAAAATGCGGAGTTCGTTCGCTATGGCGTGATGCACCAGAATACCTTCCTCCAGAGCCCCAAGCTGCTGGACAGGTACTATGCCGACCGCCGGAATCCGTTGGTGGCCTTTGCCGGACAGATGACCGGTGTGGAAGGCTATGTGGAGTCCACCGCCTCCGGTTTCCTGGCCGCAGTGGCCATGGCAGCCAAGGTGCAGGGCCGGGAAATCCCGGATTTCCCCAAAACCACTGCCATCGGTGCCCTGGGCCATTACATAAGCGACGGAAGCATCGAGTCCTTCCAGCCGATGAACGTGAATTTCAGTATTATTTCTCCGCTGGAGCAGCGGATTCGGAAGAAAGCAGAAAAGAATCTGGCAATCGCAAACCGCGCCCTGGAAGCGGTGGACGCACTGGTTGCCGCTGGAATCTGAAAGGGGTGGAGCTATGAAAATCATTCTGGATGCCATGGGCGGAGACAATGCTCCCGAAGCTGCCGTCCTTGGAGCATTTGAGGCTGCAAAGGCCTTTGGCACGGAAATCATCCTGGTTGGCAGGGGAGAGGCCATTTTGGAGGTTATGGGCCGCCATGGAATCACCGACCTGCCTGCCGGCGTGGAAATCGCCAACGCGGAGGACGTGGTGGACATGCACGACGATCCTGCTTCCATCATTCACAAGCGGAAGAATTCTTCCATGGTCATCGGCCTGAAGCTGTTGGCCGATGGGAAGGGAGATGCCTTCGTTTCCGCCGGCTCCACCGGCGCCCTGCTCACCGGCGCGACCCTGCTGGTCAAGCGGGTGAAGGGCATCCGCCGGGCCTCCATGGCTCCCGCTATGCCCAATAAGAAGGGCGGCAAAACCGTCATCTGCGACTGCGGCGCCAATGCGGAGTGTACACCGGAATTCTTGCTCCAGTTTGGCCTGGTGGCTTCCGCCTTCGCGAAGAAGCAGTTGGGCATTGCTGAGCCCAGGGTGGGTCTGCTGAACATTGGTTCCGAGGATTCCAAGGGTACCCAGCTGCAGAAGGATGCCTACGCTTTGCTGCGTGACGCGGATTCCAAGGGCCTGCTGCACTTTGTGGGAAATGTGGAAGCCCGGGATGTTCCTCTGGGCGAGGTGGACGTGGTGGTCTGCGACGGCTTTGCGGGCAATGTACTGCTGAAGTCCATCGAGGGTACCGCCATGTTTATGGGCAGCCTGATGAAACGGATGTTCAAGAAGAATCTTCTTTCCAAGCTGGGCTACCTGCTGTGCTCCTCCGGCGTGAAGGAAATGATGAAGCTGATGGACTACCGGGAAATCGGCGGCACCCAGTTTTTGGGTATCAAAAAACCTGTGATCAAGGCCCATGGCTCCTCCGATGCGTTGGCCTTCCGCAATGCGGTGAAGCAGGCAGCGGATGCGGCCCGGAACGATATGACTCCGGATCTGGAGCATGCGCTGCAGCTGCTGGCACAGGCAAAGGAGTCCCAACATGATTAAGGATTTGGAAGCGGCCATTGGCTATCAGTTTCACAATATCTCTCTGCTGCAGAATGCACTGACCCATTCCTCCTATGCCAACGAGCGCTGGCACAACAGCCTGCTCAGCAACGAGCGGCTGGAATTTCTGGGTGACAGCATTCTGGGTATGCTGGTGGCGGAATATCTGTTCCGCACCTTTCCCGACCGGCCGGAAGGGGAATTGACCCGGATGCGGGCGGACATGGTCTGCGAAAAGACCCTGGCCGCCGTTGCAAACTCCATCCATTTGGGTGACCATCTGCTCCTGGGCCATGGCGAGGAGCAGGGAGGCGGGCGGAGCCGCAACTCCATTCTGGCGGATGCCATGGAATCCGTGATCGCCGCCTGCTTCCTGGACGGCGGCATGGAGGCGGCGCTGCGGTTTATCAAGCGGTTCATTCTGGTGGAGGTCCCCGTGACCAAGCTCCACAACGCCGACTACAAGACCCAGCTTCAGGAGCTGGTGCAGCAGAAGCGGAATCAGGTGCTTTCCTACACCTTGGCCGGAGAGACCGGCCCGGACCACGACAAGCAGTTTGAGGTGGAAGTATCCCTCAACGGCAATGTGGTGGGCAGGGGAAAGGGCAGCAGCAAGAAGCGGGCGGAGCAGGATGCGGCCAGAGCCGCCATTGAAAACCTGTTTCCCGGCGAACTCTGAAAAGGAGAAGCATTCCCATGGATGAAAAACTGAAAGAGGTTTGCACTGCGTTTCGGCTTCCCGGTACCTATCTGGGCTACGAGTCCATTCAGGTTGGCATTGTCAACCGTACCTATAAAGTGAATTTCCGCCTGGACGACGGCAAGGAGAAGTCCTTCCTGGTTCAGAATGTGAATACCTATGCCTTCCGCAATCCCATCGGCCTGATGAACAACATCGACCTGGTGACGGAGCATATCCGGGCCAAGTGCCCCCAGAAGCTCAGTCTTCATTTTCATCACACCGCCGACCGGAAAACCTACCTGGTGGACGGCAGCAATTTCTGGCGGGTGATGAATTACGTTCCTTCCGCCACCTACAGTGCCACAAAGGATCCTGTGATTCTGCGCAATGCCGGCAAAGCCTTCGGAGAATTCCAGAACCAGCTGGCGGATTTTGACATCCGGCTTCTGGTGGAAACCATTCCCGGCTTCCACGATACCCGCCGCCGGTACGAAAGCCTGGACGAGGCAATTGCCCGGGATGCGGTGGGACGGGTGGAGGAAACACAGGTGGAGATCGGTTATCTCCAATCCATCCGGGACCTGGCCTGCACGCTGACGGATCTGGGCAGGGAAGGGCGCCTGCCCCTGCGGGTGACCCACAACGACACCAAAATCAACAATGTCCTGTTTGACGAAAAAACCAATGAGGCTCTGGTGGTCATCGATCTGGATACGGTGATGCCCGGCCTGATGGGCCATGACTTTGGCGATGCCATCCGGTTTGCTGCCAATTTTGTGGCGGAGGACTGCCCGGATTATGACCGGGTGGGCATCGATCTGGAGGTGTATCGGGCCTTTGCTCAGGGTTTCCTGGAAAAGACCAGGGACACCATGACATCAGAAGAACGTACCACTCTGGCTACCAGCTGCATCAGCCTCACCGCCGAGCTGGCTGTCCGCTTTCTGGACGATTATCTTCGAGGGGATTTGTACTTTACCACCCAGTATCCGGAGCATAATCTGGTTCGTACCCGCAATCAGATCGCCCTGTGCCGGGATATGGTTGCCCACCTGGACGAGATGAACGAAATCGTTTTCCGCTGCGCCGAACAATAACACTTAAGATCATTCCCCGCTTCGCCTGTGCGCAGCGGGGAAAATTTTCTTGCCGTACCCACTGGAGTATGGTACAATAAGCGAAACTGCGTATCTATCTGCCTGAATTGCTAAATTGTAATTTGGCGGGCAGTGCCCGCGGACAATGGCGCACCGGGCTGGTGTGTCATCCGGGACTCCTGGGCGGCGCCCGGTAACGTTTCTGCGCAGTAAAAATGATTTCCCATCCATTAATGGCGTGCAAAAACGAACCGAGCGGTGCCCAGGAGTGTAACGACGACAGACCAGCCGAGCACGCATTGGGGTGAAGCGCCCTGCGCTTCAAA
>JALFGI010000154.1 GCA_022777455.1 Clostridiales bacterium
CTGCCCCGTAAGGGGCAGACTGAGAGGGCAATACATCGATTTCGTCTGCTATTATCTTACTGCGGCACCCTCTCAGTCAGCCTGTTCGGCTGACAGCTCTCCCAAGGGGAGAGCCAAGGGGCGCTGCCGTATTTGCCCGCCAAATTACAATTTGCCCGCTGTGTGAACGCACCATCAATTTGTCCACAGGCTTCTGCACAGCTGTGAGTTTCTTTCCACAGCTTCTATACAGCAATTCACATTCTTTCACAGAAAATTCACAGCTCTTTGCACAGGCTGCTTTCTTTCCGGTGAAGCTCGTGTATTGCCAAAATGTTCGGTATTCAGCAGCAATTCCATCGCTTTTCGCTTCTTTTTCTCAAATTCTGTCTGAATATCCTCCAAAGTGGGTGTGGGGGCTTCTGCCCCGCGCGCCTGGGCGCCGTTCGCTTCTTTGTTTTCTTCTTCTTTTTCCTGATTTAAATTTTCCTTTAATAAACTGTCCTGATCTACCCTGTCCTTACCTATCCTATCCTTACCTAACCTATCCTGGGTTAACCATTGGTCAACCAAATGGCAACCATCCGGGGCTTCGTTGGTTTCCGAATGGTTGTCCATGGATTCTTCCTGTACAATTGCCTCAGCGGGCGCTTCTGCCTGCTGGGGTTCTGTTTTTTCAACGGGTGCTTCCCCCACGCACTGGGGATAAACGCTGCGGTACACGCTGGGGGTATAGCGGTCCTTGCGGATCTGGTTGTTTACTTCCCAGTCCGTGATATGGACCACCAGATTCTCCCGATCCGGGATGGTGATGAAGCCCCGCTGTTCCAGTTCGATTAAGTGTTCTTCCTTGGAGCCCGTGGCTGCCAGCCGTGCAAAGCCTTCCGCGAAGCCGTCGTCATCCGCCTCCATGCCCAGATCGTAGTACAGCAGCCGGGCCTGGGGACTCATCCGCAAAAACCGCCCGCTGCTTGTCACCGACCGGGCAAACATTCTCCGATTCGCCATGAAATTCCTCCCTTGTTTTTCTAATATGATTATAACACAAATGTTTGATATCGTCAAGGAGAATTTACTTTCGTCTGAAAATATTTACCACAGATGTTACGGTCTCCTTCGCACCACTGTAGGGGAGGCTAATGAACCTGAATGTTCCGTTGAATGGTACCATGTTCCGGTTCCTGAGCACATGCCCCCCTTGTGTAAAGGCAACGCCCGCAGGCGTGTTTCGGAGGCCAACCGCCGCCAGGCGGCTCTTGGGCCGGAGATGTGGTGCTCCGCGCAGCGAATCAAAAATCTCCATGATTGCCGGGGGCAATCATACCACAATTCGTGGGTAGGGGGGATTGGGCAGTATGCACCAAAGTGAGGTACAATCCAATGCGAAAAGGGACATCATTATGGTGCGAATTCCCATCGGATTGCGGTATCACGAACTGCCTGCTGCCCAATCCCTCAGTCAGCTTCGCTGACAGCTCCCTTTACACAAGGGAGCCTTTGGCACATTCTTTTGGATTGTACGAATTCGCCGGAATCGATTCCGTCCGGTGAGGTGGTACCGCGCGGGAGGCTGCGAGCCTCCCCTACAGTGGGGACGGGAAACTGTGCGGGTTCGCCTAACCGGTTTTTTCATCCCAGGTTGTATCCTGCGGGAATTTTGAGACAGATTGCACCATAGTGCCCGGGAAAAAGGCCAAACATTTTCCAAAGAAAAACTTGCTTTTTCCCCGGTCTGCGGATATAATAAACTGATACTTTTCGATTCACTAGAGGTTTTGCTGTGTATTTAAAATCCTTGGAATTGCAGGGCTTTAAGTCCTTCCCGGACAAGACCCTGATCCGGTTCGGCGACGACATCACCGCCATCGTCGGGCCCAACGGCTCCGGCAAATCGAATATCTCCGACGCCATCCTCTGGGTCATGGGCGAGCAGAGCTCCAAAACCCTCCGGGGCGCCAAAATGGAGGACGTGATCTTCGGCGGCACCCAGAAGCGGGGCGCCGTGGGCTTTGCCGAGGCCACCCTGACCCTGGACAACTCCGACCGGGCCCTGGCCTACGATGCCGACGAGGTCATGGTCACCCGCCGCTATTACCGCAGCGGCGACGGCGAATACTACATCAACCGCCAGTCCGCCCGCCTGAAGGACATCAACGAACTGTTTATGGACACGGGCCTGGGCCGGGAGGGCTACTCCAACATCGGCCAGGGCCGCATCGACGAAATTCTCTCCCTCAAGAGCAACGACCGCCGGGAGATTTTTGAAGAGGCCGCCGGCATCTCCAAATACCGCCACCGCAAGGAGGAGACCGAGCGGAAGCTAGCCCAGACGGAGGACAATCTGCTGCGCATCGGCGACAAGGTTTCCGAGCTGGAGCTTCAATTGGAGCCCCTGAAAATCCAATCCGAAAAGGCCCGGAAATATCTGGAATTAAAGGATGAGCTCAAGGGCGTGGAAGTGGCCGTGTGGCTGGATACCCTGGACAAGCTCTCCGCCGCCGCCAAAAAGGCGGAGGAGGACTATGCCTCCGCAGCCTTCGTCCTCCAGCAGGCCCACGACGACCTGGACAAGCTCTATGCCCAGGCGGAGGAGCTGGGTCAGACCCTGCGGGAAAAGGACGGGGAGCTGGACACCGTCCGGGTCAAGGCCAATATGCTCCAGTCCACCCACCAGCAGCTGGAGGGCCAGATGGCCGTGCTCCGGGGCAATGTGGAAAACAACAACCAGAACATCGCCCGGATTGAGGAAGAGCTGAAGGGCCAGGAGGACCGCTCCGGGGGCATCAACAGCCAGATCGAACAAGCCGAGGCGAAGATTCAGGAGGCCGACAGCCTGATCGCCGCAAAGGCACAGGAGCTCGGCGACCTGCAGCAGCAGCTGGCCGCCATGACCGCCAGCGCCCAGGGCATGACCAAGCGCTTTTTGGAGCTGCGGAGCCAGGAATCCACCCTGACTGCCGACATTGCCGGCCGGGAGGCGGACATCCGGGGCCTGGAGGAGAGCATCTCCCAGAGCGCCCAGCGGCTGGAGCAGTTAAACAGCGACCTTGCCTCCGGCGCATCCCGCCGCACCGGGGCCCAGACGGAGCTCCGGAAGGTTCAGAAGCAATTGCAGGAAGCCCAGGACCAGGTCACCGCCGCGAATAATACCATCTCCGGCTACACCCTGCGCCAGTCCTCCCGGGCCAAGCGGGTGGAGGCCGCCCAGGAGAAGCTGCGCCAGCTCACCGCCAGTCTGGATTCCGTCACCGCCAAAGCCCGGGTGTTCCGGGCCATGGAGCGGGACTTTGAAAATTACCAGAAATCCGTCCGCATGGTGATGCAGGAGGCGGAGCGGGGCAGACTTCGGAACATCCACGGCCCCGTCTCCCGGCTCATCCGCACCCAGGACGGCTATACCGTTGCCATTGAAATCGCTTTGGGCGCTGCCATGCAGCAGATCGTGGTGGGCAGCGAGGCCGACGGCAAGGCGGCCATTTCCTTCTTGAAGCGCACCGGCGGCGGCCGGGCCACCTTCCTGCCCCTGACGGGCATTCAGGGGAGGCTCCTGCAGGAAACCGGCCTGGAAAGCTGCCGGGGCTATGTGGGCATCGCCTCCCAGCTGGTCAGCTGTGAAAAGACCTACCAGGCAATCATTGACAATCTGCTGGGCCGGACGGTGATCGTCCAGGATATGGACGCCGCCATCTCCATGGCCCAGAAATACCGCAGCCGCTTCAAGATCGTCACTCTGGACGGCCAGGTGATGAACCCCGGCGGCTCCATGACCGGCGGCTCCGTGAACAAGGACGCCGGCATCCTCTCCCGGGCCAATGAGCTGGAAAAGCTCACCGCCCAGGAAAAGCAGCTCCAGAACGAGAAAATGATGGCCGAGGCCGAGCAGGTAGAAGCCCGTCGGCTGTTCGATCAGGTGGAGTTTGAGCTCTCCGCCGCCCGGGATCAGCTTCGGGAGGCAGAGGACCAGGTGCTTCGCCTCCAGGGCCAGGAGAAGCAGTACCAGGTGATGGTGGACGCCATTGTGGAAGCGGAGCAGTCCGCCCGTCGGGAGCTGGAGGCCCTGCAGCAGCGCAGCCAGACCGACCGGGAGCGCTACGCCGCCCAGCAGGCCAAGGTGCACGTATTCACTCAGCAGCTGGAGCAGTGCCGCGGGGAGATCGCCCGGCTGGAGGGCAGCCAGACGGAGACCGTGGAGGCCACCGCCGAAATCAACGAACGTATCACCGCCCTGAAAACCGAAGCCGCCGCCCTGGACGCCCAGCGCTCCACCGCCCTGACCCATATTGAGGATCTGCGGGAGCTGCGCCGGGCCATGGAGGGCGACCGGGAGAAAAAGCTGGCGCTGGTCCAGTCCATCCAGGCGGATACCGCCCGGCTGAATGACGAAATTGCCGCCCTGCTCACCCGGCAGCAGGAAAACGATGCCCAGGCGGAGGAAATGAAGCGCCAGGTGGAGCTGGCCATTTCCCACCGGGCGGAAACCGAGGCCGCCAAAACCCTGTGCGAACGGGAGGCCCAGGACAAGAGCAAGGACATCCTGAACATGGAGCGGGCCTGCGCCCTGCTGGAGCAGAAGAAGCTCACCTCCTCTATGGAGGAAAAGCAGATCGTGGACAAGCTGTGGGATTCCTACGGCCTGACCCCCAGCACCGCCAGGGAGTTCCGGGGGGAGATCGAGTCCATCCCGGCAGGCAATCGCCGCATTGGAGAATTGAAGCGGAAAATCGCCGCCCTGGGCACCCCCAACCTGGGAGCCATCGAGGAATACGCCCGGGTGAACGAGCGCTATACCTACCTTGCCGCCCAGCGGGACGATGTGCTTACCTCCAAGCGGGAGCTGGAGGGCATCATCCGGGACATCACCCGCGAAATGACCACCATCTTCGTCACCGAATTCCAGAAGATCGACCACTATTTCGGGGAGGTTTTCCAGGAGATGTTCGGCGGCGGCAAGGGCCAGCTGATTCTGGAGGACCCGGAGAATCCCCTGACCTGCGGCATTGAAATTCGGGTCCAGCCCCCGGGCAAGCAAGTGAAAACCATCACCCTGCTCTCCGGCGGCGAGAAGGCCTTTGTGGCAACGGCTCTGTACTTCGCCATTTTGAAGGTCCGGCCCACGCCCTTCTGCCTGCTGGACGAGATCGACGCCGCCCTGGACGACCGGAACGTGGAGCGCTTCGCGCATTACATGCACAACCTGAGCAAAAAGACCCAGTTCATCGTCATCACCCACCGCCGTGGCACCATGGAAGCCTCCAACGTGCTCTACGGCGTCACCATGCAGGAGCAGGGCGTATCCACCCTGCTGCGGCTGGATCTGAACCAGATGACCGAAATGCTGGGCATTGCGGAATAATTTACCCCCCAGCCAACTGTAGTAGCATGTTATAACAAAACTAGATGTTTGGCGTAGGGCGGGGTCTTGACCCCGCCGATCCGGTTTTGGTTTTGGAATGGTACGTTGAATGGTATCATTTCCGAAGTAACCACGGGAAAAACAAAAAAAGACATATGATTCTATTTTTCCACCCTGGCAGGTTTCGTTACCTGATCGGCGGGGTCAAGAAAGCGCCCTACAAAAGCTAAGTTTTAGGCTTAACGGCATACCACAGTGGATGAATCAAAATAGAAGAAAGGAACAAATTCATGGGATTTTTTGACAAAATCAAGCAGGGCCTGGCCAAGACCCGGGAGGCCATCAGCGAGACCTTTAACGACATTTTCTCCGTCTCCGAGTTGGACGACGATTTTTATGATGAATTGGAGGAGAGCCTGATTCTGGCCGACCTGGGCGTGGAAACCGCCGCCAAGGCCACGGCCCGGCTGCGCAAGGAGGTCTCTGCCCGGCATGTCCGCCAGGCGGAGGAGGCCCGGCAGGTGCTCCGGGAAATTCTGGTGGACATGCTGAACGTGGGCAGCAGTGACCTGAACCTCGCCACCCACCCCAGCGTGATTCTGGTCATCGGCGTCAACGGCGTGGGCAAGACCACCACCATCGGCAAGATCGCCAAGCAGCAGGTCCGGCAGGGCAAGAAGGTGCTGCTGGTGGCCGCGGATACCTTCCGGGCCGCCGCCGCCGACCAGCTGGAAATCTGGGCAGAGCGCAGCGGCGCCGGCATCGTCCGCCAGCACGAGGGCGCCGACCCCGCCAGCGTGGTGTTCGACGGCATCCAGTCCGCCAAGTCAAAGGATGTGGACGTGATCATCATCGACACCGCCGGCCGGCTGCACAACAAGGTGAACCTGATGAATGAGCTGAACAAGATCAGCCGCATCGTGGAGCGGGAGCTGCCGGGTGCCAGTCGGGAAGTGCTGCTGGTGCTGGACGGCACCACCGGCCAGAATGGCCTGATCCAGGCCAGGCAGTTCAAGGAGATTGCCGGCGTCACCGCCATGGCCGTCACCAAGCTGGACGGCACCGCCAAGGGCGGCATTGTCATTGCCGTGGCGGATACCCTGCAGATTCCGGTGAAGTTCATCGGCGTGGGAGAGCAGGAGGATGACCTGATGCCCTTCGTGGCGGAGGACTTCGTGAAGGCGCTGTTTTAAGGAGAAATCATGAAAGTAGTTTTGGCAAGCAAAAACAAGCATAAATTAGAGGAAATCAGCCAGATCACCCGGAAATTCGACATGGAGCTGGTGCTCCAGTCCGAGTTGGGGGTGGACATCGATGTGGAGGAGACCGGCACCACCTTCGAGGAAAATTCCTTCCTGAAGGCCGAGGCTGTGATGAAGGCCACGGGGCTGCCTGCTTTGGCGGACGATTCCGGCATTGCCGTGGACGCCCTGAACGGGGAGCCGGGCATCTACTCCGCCCGGTATGGCTTTGACGATACCCTGGACGATTGGGGCCGGCTCCAGCTGCTGCTGAAGAACACCGAGCATGTCCCTGACGGCCAGCGCCAGGCCCGGTTCGTCTGCGTCATCACCCTGGTCACCCCGGAAGGGCAGACCATCCAGGCCCGGGGCGAAATCCACGGAGAGCTGCTTCGCGCCCCTGTGGGGGAGAACGGCTTCGGCTACGATCCCATTTTCTACTATCCCCCCATGGGGAAATCCACGGCGGAAATGAGCCCCGAGGAAAAGAACCGGGTTTCCCACCGGGGAGTTGCACTGCAAGTATTTTATCAGAAACTCAAGGAGGCAGGCTATGCTGACAAGTAAAGAACGGGCCGAACTGCGGGCCCGGTCCAACGACCTGGAAACCACCCTGATGGTGGGCAAAAGCGGCGTCACCGAGGCGGTGATTGCCGAGGCCGAGAACCTGCTCACCGCCCGGGAGCTGGTGAAGGGCAAGGTGCTGGAGGGCGCGCTGATGTCCCCCCGGGAGGTCAGCGACGCCATCTGTGAGGCCACCGGCGCCGAGGGAGTCGCCTGCCTGGGCTCTAAATTCGTGATCTACCGGTTCAGCGAGAAGTGCCAGGCAGAGCGGAACCAGACCGGCCGGGCCAAGCGCAAGGCCACCCCCGTGAGCAAGTCCGACCCGGTGCGCAAAGGCATCCATGCCCGCCGCCAGGCCGAAAAGAAAATCAAAGAGCAGCGCAACGCCTATTTCCGGGAGCAGGCCATTGAGAAAGCCATCGAGCGGGACCGGGAAAAGCAGCTGAGAAATAAATGATTGGCTGATCGGTGACACCGGCAAAATGTTGTTTTGGCGAGCAGATACGGCAGCGCCCCTTGGCTCTCCCTTTGGGAGAGCTGTCAGCCGAACAGGCTGACTGAGAGGGTACCGCAGTAAGATAATAGTAGACGAAATCGATGTATTGCCCTCTCAGTCTGCCCCTTACGGGGCAGCCAGCTCCCCCAGAGGGGGAGCCAAGGGGTGCGTCGGTTCCAGTACGCCAAATAACAATTTTTCATCACGGCAAAACAGAATGAAACCACATTTCCGGCAGGGAGGAAGAGGCATATGGAAAAAATCGGCATTTTTGGCGGCAGCTTCAATCCGCCCCATGTGGGGCATATCCTGGCGGCGGAGCACGCCGCGGAAAAGCTGGGGTTAACCAGGGTTCTTTTGATTCCCTCCGGCGAGGCGCCCCACAAGCACTTAAGCGCCGGTTCCCCCACGCCGGAGCAGCGCCTTCACATGCTGCGCCTGGCGTCCCAGGGCCACCCCTGCCTGGAGGTGTCCGACCTGGAGCTGACCCGGGCAGGCACCAGCTACACCTTCGATACCCTCCTGGCCCTGGAGCAGCGCTTCCCCGGGGCGAAATTCACCCTGCTGCTGGGCTCGGACCAGTTCAGCCTCGTGGGCCAGTGGAAAAACGCCGACGACATCCTGAAAAAAGCCCGCCTGGCAGTGTTCAGCCGGGGCGGAAAAGGGGAGCATGGGCGCATTGCCCTGGCCCGGCAGGAGCTTGCCGCCCGGGGGGCGGAGGCTGCCCTGCTGGAAAATCCCATCACGGAGATTTCCTCCACCCAGCTGCGCCGCCTGCTGGCCTTCGGCTGCGGGGACGAATTCCTGGCCCCCGCCGTGGCCCGCTACATCCGGGAAAAGGGCCTGTATGACACGGCAGCGGATTGGAAGAATCTTCCCATGGAGCAGCTGGAGCCCATTGTGGTCCGCCTGCTCAACCCCAACCGGGTGGCCCATGTGCTGGGCTGCCGGGATACCTGCGTGGCTCTGGCCAAGCGCTGGGGGGCGGACGAGCGTGACGCCGCCCGGGCAGGGCTCCTTCACGACATCACCAAGGCCCTGGACGGCCCCCTGCAATTGACATTGTGCAGCGCTTATGGTAAAATGTTAGACGATTTTTCCAGAAAATACCCCAAAACCCTCCATGCCCTCACGGGCAGCCTGGTGGCGGAGCGAATCTTTGGGGAAAATGATGCGGTGGTTTCCGCCATTTGCAGCCATACTACCGGTAAGGCCAATATGAACACCCTGGAAACCATCGTCTATGTTGCCGACTATATGGAGCCCAACCGGGACTTCCCCGGGGTGGAGCGGCTGCGCGCGCTGGCCTTTACGGACCTGCGTGCCGCCCTGAAGCTGGGGCTGGAAATGACCCTGGAGCACCTGAAAAACCAGGGCAGCGAGGTTTCCGGCCAATCCAGGCAGGCCCTTGATTATCTGAATACCACCTCGTATTAAAGGAGAGAATGCCCATGTTAACCCCCAAAGAAATTGCCTATGAAGTCACCAAATGCCTGGATGCCAAGAAGGGCATGGACATCAAACTGCTGAAAATCGCCAAGGTCAGCTCCCTGGCTGACTATTTCCTCATCTGCACCGGCACCTCCAATACCCATGTCAAAACCCTGTGCGACTACGCCGAGTACACCATGGAGCAGCTGGGCGAGCCCATGCTGGGCCGGGAGGGCCACCGGGGGAATTCCTGGGAGCTGCTGGACTTCGGCTCCATCGTGGTCCACGTGTTCACCCAGGAGGCCCGGAAGTTCTATGATCTGGAGCGGCTGTGGGCCGATGCCGAGGAAATCGATCTGAAGGAAATTATTGCCGGGGAATAACCCGGCTTTAGAGAGGATTGTTCGCCATGAACTATGATTTTGCAAACATCGAGGCCAA
>JALFGI010000157.1 GCA_022777455.1 Clostridiales bacterium
CCTGGGCGGCCAGGCAGGGGCTTACCATCACCAATCTGCAAACTGCCAAGCATGTTTCCGCCCGGATTCTGGAAGCAACCGTGCCGATTTGTTCCGACTATCCCATCGTGACTTCTTTGCCCAACGGTACAGCGGAAGGCGCATCCGGGGACATCGGGATCTGCATTTCCCACAGAAAACAGGAACCCTTTTCGGAAACCCTGCTGCTGGTGCCCCCGGTATTGCATCTTGGCATCGGCTGCCGGAGGGGCACATCCTCCGAAGCAATTGAGGCAGCGGTGACCCAGGTCTGCCGGGACCATAGCATCCACCCCAAAGCCATCAAGCAGGCAGCCTCCATCGATCTGAAAGCCGGTGAATCCGGTCTATTGTCATTTTGTGAAAAGCGAAGCTTGCCTGTTTCCTTTTATTCCGCCCAGGAGCTTCGGGCGGTTCCCGGGGAATTTACCCCGTCGGAGCGGGTTCTGCAGGTAACGGGCGTGGACAATGTATGTGAACGGGCGGCGATGATGGGTGCGGAAAAGCTGCTCGTAAGAAAGACCGCAATGGACGGTGTCACCGTTGCCATTGCCCAGGAGCATTGGGAGGTACGTTTTGAGTAAACTGACGGTTGTGGGCATTGGCCCCGGGAATTATGAGAATATGACCATTGGGGCCGACCAGGCACTGAAGCGCTGTGATGTTATCATTGGCTACCATGTGTATGTGGATCTGGTGAAAGAGCGGTATCCGGGCAAGGAATTTCTGACCACTCCCATGACCCAGGAGGCCAGGCGCTGCCAGATGGCGCTGGACCTGGCCCGTGAGGGAAAGGATGTGGCCATGGTCTGCTCCGGTGACAGCGGCATTTACGGCATGGCGGCGCTGATTTATGAGCTGCGGGGGGAGTGTACCGATCCGGAAGTCCGGGTCGTTCCCGGTCTGACTGCAGCCTGCAGCGGCGCAGCGCTTCTGGGCGCCCCTCTGACCCACGACTTCGCGGTAATCAGCCTCAGCGATCGGCTGACCCCCTGGGAGAAGATTGAAAAGCGGCTGGAAAGCGCCGCCCTGGCGGACCTGTCCATTGTAATCTACAATCCTGCGAGCCACGGCCGGCCGGAGCACATCTGCCGCGCCTGTGACATTCTTCTTCGCCATCTTCCTGCTGACCGGCTCTGCGGCATCGCCAGCCAGATCGGTCGCGAGGGTGAAAGCGGCCGGGTGCTGACGCTGGAGGAGCTGCGCACCGCTCCCGTGGATATGTTCTGCACCGTGTTCATTGGCAACAGTATGACCAAATCCATTGGCGAGAAACTCGTAACACCGAGAGGATATCGGAATGTATAACATCTGCGTCTTTGCCGGAACCACGGAGGGGCGGGAGCTGATCGAGTTTCTGAGTGCCCAGAACGTTTCCGTTACGGCCTGCGTGGCAACGGAATATGGGGAAACCCTGCTCCCCTTGGCGGACAATCTGACCGTCTCCGCGAAAAGGCTCCCGGTGAACGAAATCATCACAATGCTGCAAGAGAATGCGTTTGATCTGGTGATCGACGCCACCCACCCCTATGCCACATCCATTACCAAAAGCATTTCCAGCGCCTGCGCCCAAACGGGCACGGAGTATCTGCGGCTGCTCAGGGGCGCTTCCCCGATCCCGGAGGATGCAGTGTATGTTTCGGATGTTTCTTCCGCTGTGGACTTTTTGAACACGACGGATGGGAATATTCTGCTGACCACGGGAAGTAAAGAGCTGAGCGCTTTCTCCGGAATGGTTGGTTTTGGGGATCGGGTTTACGCCCGGGTGCTGCCCATGGAAAGCTCTCTGGAAAGCTGCCGCGGCGCGGGGCTGAAGCCTGCCCACATCATCGCCATGCAGGGGCCTTTTTCTCAGGAGATGAACGAGGCAATTCTTCGCTTTGCCTGCGCCAAATGGCTGGTCACAAAGGATGGAGGAGATGCGGGGGGCTTTGAAGCAAAAGTCGCCGCCGCCAGTCAAACCGGTGCCCGGATGGTGGTCATTGGCCGTCCGCCCCAGCGGGATGGAGTGGACTATTCCCAGGTGATTGAAACATTGTGTACGCGATTCGGCTGCAGCTGGACGCCCCATGTCAGCATTGTCAGCCTTGGCCCGGGAAGTCGGGGTGCGATGACCGGAGATGCACAGGAGGCCATTCGGAACGCCGACTGCCTGATCGGCGCCCAGCGGATGCTGGACGCCGTGGCAGCACCCGGGCAGGCCCAATACAGCGCCATTGCTCCCCAGGCGATTGCGGACTTTATCGCTGTCCACCGGGAACACCGGCGGTTTGCCGTGGTGATGTCCGGGGACGCGGGGTTTTTCAGCGGCACGAAGAAGCTGCTGCCGCTGCTGCGTGGCTGCAGGACAACGGTGCTTCCGGGCCTGAGCTCTCTCGCGGCCCTGTGTGCCAGACTGCAAACCTCCTATGAGGATGTGTTCGTTACCAGCCTCCACGGGAGGGATCACAACATTGTCCCGGATGTTCGCGCGCACCGCCGGGTGTTTGCTCTGGTGGGCGGCGAAAACGGAATCGGACAGTTGTGCGCGAATCTGACCCAGGCAGGTCTGGGAGAAGTAACCGTCCATGTGGGACAGCGGCTGAGCTACCCGGATGAGAAGGTGATCAGCGGCACCGCAGCAGAGCTGGCGGCAGGAACTTACGAAAGCCTGAGCGTGGCGCTGATCGAAAACGATGCACCCGATGCCGTGGTAACCCACGGCCTGCCGGATACCGCTTTCCTCCGGGAAGAAACCGTTCCCATGACGAAAAGCGAGGTTCGCGCCGTTTGCCTGTCCAAGCTGCAATTGACACAAAACGCTGTCTGCTGGGACGTGGGCGCAGGAACCGGCTCCGTGGCCATTGAAATGGCCCTCCAGGCCAAACAGGGATGGGTGTATGCCATCGAGAAGAAGCAGACCGCCCTGACATTGCTGGAAGAAAACAGGAAGACGCATTCTGCCGAAAACCTGACAGTGGTTCCCGGCCTTGCGCCGGAGGCCTGCGAGGCGCTCCCCTGCCCCACCCATGTATTCATTGGCGGCAGCAGCGGCAAGATGCGCCAGATTTTGAAGCTGATTCTTGAGAAGAATCCCCATGTCCGGATTGTTGCCACCGCAATATCCTTGGAATCCATTACAGAACTCACAGACTGCATGAAGGCGTTTCCGTTTACCGAAACGGAAGTGGTCAGTATGAGCGTCGCCAGGGATCGGAAAGCGGGAGCTTATCACCTGATGACGGGACAGAATCCCATTTATATTTTCACCATGCAGTGCGCAGGTGAGAAGGAATGAAATGTAGTTCACCGCGTTTCTGACATTCCTTCTGTGCGTCCTGGGAAAATGCTTTCTGTACTTCCCGTTTTCACTCAGCTGCTTAATAAATTGGAAATAGGCTATCGGCTGTTAATAAGCACACTGACAAATTGTAATTTGGCGGTGTGATGGGCGGCAGAAATACCTTCCCCCGAGGGGAAGGTGCCCCAGTTCGCAAACTGGGGCGGATGAGGAATGGCGACGCAGTAGGACAAGAAATGCACCCAAATAAAACGGATAAAGGATTC
>JALFGI010000172.1 GCA_022777455.1 Clostridiales bacterium
TTTGAAGCGCAGGGCGCTTCATCCCAATGCGTGCTCGGCTGGTGTGTCATCGATACACTCCTGGGTACCGCTCGGTTCGTTTTTGCACGCCATATAGTGGCTGGGCAATGATTTTACTGCGCAGAAACGTTACCGGGCACCCCCCAGGAGTCCCGGATATCACACCAGCCCGGTGCGCCATTGTCCGCGGGCACTGCCCGCCAAATGACAATTTGTCTGCTTGCGACGCAAAACCCATATGCACATTGCTTTTGATTCTCTGAAGGAGTTTTTATGTTATATCACACCACAAATCCCCACGGGGGGGACGTTTATGACAGAAAAATCCAGTTGGATTTCTCCGCCAACACCAACCCTTACGGCACGCCTCAGGCGGTTCTGGACGCCATGTCCGCCGTTTTAACCCGGGTACATCAGTACCCCGATCCCTATTGCCGGGAGCTGGTGAACGCCATTGCGGAATTTGAATCCGTCCCCAGGGACTGGGTTCTCTGCGGCAGCGGTGCGGCGGAGCTGATCTATTCTTATTGTGAAGCCCTGCGGCCCCGGCGGGCCATGGAGCTGGCCCCCACCTTTTCGGAGTATTCCCTGGCACTGGAGCGGATTGGCTGCGACGTGGAGCGGTTTCCCCTGAAAAAAGAGAATCAGTTTTCTCTGACAGAAGATTTTCTTCCGGTGCTGGAACGCAGCCATCCCGATGTGCTGTTCCTCTGCAATCCCAACAACCCCACCGGTCAGGTGACTGATCTGCCGCTGCTGGAAAAAATCCTGGATGTATGCGAAAAACAGAGCACCAGCCTCTTTGTGGACGAATGTTTCCTGGATTTAAGTGACGACGGTGTGAGCCTGAAATCCCGTCTGGGGGAGCATCCGAAGCTTTTCATTCTGAAAGCCTTTACCAAAAGTTTTGGGCTGGCGGGTGTGCGGCTGGGGTATTGCCTTTGCTCCAACCTGGAGCTGCTTCAGAAAATGTCCCATACCGTGCAGCCCTGGAACGTGTCCACCCTGGCCCAGGCTGCGGGGGTGGCGGCACTCCGGGAGTGTGCATTTTTACAGAAAACCAGGGCGCTGATCCCCCCAGAGCGGCAATGGCTGCGGGAGCAGCTGGAAGCGCTGGGCTTTTGGGTGTGCCCCTCCCATGCCAATTACCTCCTGTTTCATGGCAGAGAAGATTTCCACGAACGGTTGAGAGAACATGGAATCGCGATTCGCAGCTGCGGCAATTATCACGGCCTGGGGGCCGGGTGGTATCGCATTGCCGTGCGGCTGCATGAAGAAAACGAACGCCTGATTGATGCAATGAAAGAGGTGTGCACATGGCAAAAAACATTATGATTCAGGGCACCATGTCCAATGCGGGAAAGAGCCTGCTGTGTGCCGGACTCTGCCGCATTCTCAAGCAGGACGGATACCGGGTTGCCCCCTTCAAGAGCCAGAACATGGCCCTGAATTCCTTCATCACCAAAGACGGCGGCGAGATGGGCCGGGCTCAGGTGGTGCAGGCGGAAGCGGCGGGAATCGACCCGGATGTGCGGATGAACCCCATATTGCTCAAACCAACCACCGATGTGGGCAGCCAGGTGATCGTTGCCGGGCAGGTTCAGGGCAATATGCGGGCCATGGAGTATTACCGCAAAAAGCAGGCGTATATCCCTGCCATTCTGGAGGCCTACAACAGTCTGGCAGCCGAAAATGACATCATCGTCATCGAAGGTGCCGGAAGTCCGGCGGAGATCAACCTGAAGCAGGAAGACATTGTGAACATGGGTCTTGCCAGGCTGGTGGATGCCCCGGTGCTGCTGGTGGGTGATATTGACCGGGGCGGTGTCTTTGCCCAGCTGTATGGAACCGTGGCCCTGCTGGAAGAGGACGAACGTGCGCGAATCAAGGGAACCATCGTGAACAAATTCCGGGGAGACCGCTCGATTTTGGAACCGGGCATTCAAATCCTGGAACAGCTCTGCGGCGTTCCGGTGGTGGGTGTCATCCCCTATACCCATGTGGACATTGACGATGAGGACAGTCTCACCGAGCGGTTTGCCAGAACCACGGAGCGGAAGCTCTTGGACATTGCGGTGATCCGCCTTCCGAGAATCTCCAACTTCACGGATTTTGCCCCCTTTGAGGGGTACGCCAATGTATCGCTGCGCTATGTGGAGCGGGTTTCGGACCTGCACAGTCCGGATATGATCCTGCTCCCCGGCACAAAAAGCACCATTGCCGACCTGAAATGGCTCCGCCAGTCCGGCATGGAGGCGGCGGTTCTGAAAGCGGCGTCGGCAGGCACCCTGATTTTTGGTATTTGCGGCGGCTACCAGATGCTGGGCCGCACCGTCTGCGACCCGGAGCAGGTGGAATCTGCCGGAACCACCGAAATTCAGGGGCTGGGACTGCTGGACATGGACACGGTTTTCCTGGGAGAAAAGGTGCAGGCCCAGGTTTCCGGGATCTTCACCGGCGTCACCGGGCTGCTGTCTTCTCTGAACGGGATGGATTATACCGGCTACGAAATCCACATGGGCCGCAGTCAGGAGCAGCTGCCGCCCTTGCAGGGAAAGGGCAATGTCTACGGCAGCTACATCCACGGCATTTTCGATGCGCCCGGCGTGAGCGATGAGATTCTGAGGGCCATTTGTACGCAAAAGGGTCTGGACTTTGCCGCCTTAGGCACCTTCGACCTGCAGGAATACAAGGAGCGCCAATATGACCTGCTGGCCGATGCCGTCCGGGGCGGGCTGGACATGGACCTTGTCTACCGCATCATCCACCGGGAAGTATGAATTGGGAGCCACCTCCACCAGATTGGAAGGAACCACGCCTGTTGGTACGGAGGGGCGACTTTGTGAAAAAGCCGGAGCACAACGCTCCGGCTTTTTTGGAGGGTGCGTCCGTCAGGACAGAATTCCCGTGGATTGCAGAAACAGCGCCAACATCATGGCCGGGGTGATGTAGCGGATCATCACCCGGTAGAGTGTTTTCCGTCCGAAGCGGTGGCCGCTGCGTTCCATTTCCTCGATCACATAGTCGGGCTTTGCAATCCAGCCCACCAGGATGGTGGACAGCAGGGCAATGAAGGGCATCATGACGCTGTTGCTGATGTAGTCCATGATGTCCAGCAGCTGGCCCACGGAGCCGTTGGGCAGCCTCACTTCCAGGTAGAACAGACTGTAGCCCAGGGCAATCACTGCGGAAGCGGCCAGGTAGAGGACGGTGAGAACCCGTACCGTCTTTTCACGGCCGGAATGAAACATCTCCAAGCAGTTGGCCACGATGGACTCCAGCACCGAGACGCAGGAGGTCAGAGTGGCGAAAATAGCGCTGATAAAGAAGGCCAGACCTACCACCACGCCGGCCTTCCCCATGGCGGAAAACACCTTGGGCAGGGAGATGAACATCAGGCTGGGGCCGGCGCTCATGCCCTCCGTGCCGGAGAACACGTACACCGCCGGGATAATCATGGCGCCTGCCACCAGGGCCACGCCAGTGTCAAAAAACTCAATCTGCCCCACGGCTTTGTTCAGATTCACCTCCGGCTTGACGTAGGAGCCGTAGGTGATCATAATGCCCATGGACACGCTGAGGGAGAAGAACAGCTGGCTCATGGCATCCAGCAGGATCTGCAGGAAGCGCTTGACCGTCAGCCCCTCCAACTGGGGCGTCAGGTAATATGCCAAGCCCTGCACGCCGGTGCGCAGCTGCCCGGCATCATCCGTATGCCGCAGGGTCAGGGAGTACCCCGCAATCACAACCACCAGCACCAGCAGAACCGGCATCATACACCGGGACACCCGCTCAATGCCGCCCTGAACGCCGTTGTACACGATCAGCGCCGTCACCCCGGTGAACAGCAGGGTGAACACAACGGGAGAAACCGGGGAAGTGATAAAGGAAGTGAAGTAGCCATCCTGGGCGGCGGCTTCCGCCTGTCCGGTCAGGTACACCAGGGCGTATTTGGTGATCCAGCCGCCGATCACCGTATAGTAGGTCATGATCAGCACCGGCACCAGAAAGGTAATGACCCCCAGGAACTTCCATTTTGGATTCATTTCCGTGTAAGCGCCGATGGCGCTCTTTTTTGTCCGGCGGCCGATGGCAATATCGGACACCAGCAGGGTAAAGCCAAAGGTCAGCACCAAGGCGAAATAGACCAGCAGGAACAGTCCGCCCCCGTCCTTGGCCGCCAGGTAGGGAAACCGCCACAGGTTCCCCACCCCAACAGCGCTCCCCGCCGCCACCAGGACAAAGCCCAGCTGTCCCGAGAAGTGATTTGCCTTCTTTTCCACGTTGTTTACTCCTCTTTCATCTTGCAAGATTGAATCAAACATGATATGCTAATGGGCAAATGCACTTGTCCGGTTAACGCAGCAAACAGACATATTTGCCGCGAGTCGCGGCGGACAATGGCGCACCGGGCTGGTGTATAATCCGGGGCTCCTGGGGGGTGCCCGGTAACGTTCCCATGCAGTAAAACGATCGTCCGGCAATTGTAAGGCGTGCAAAAACGAACCGAGCAGTACCCAGGAGTGTATCGACGACACGCCAGCCGAGCACGCATTGGGGTAGCGAACTGCGCTTCAAATTACAATTTAGGTTATCGGCTTTCGTAAGCACATTGACTGTTGTATAACGTATCGGTGCGGCAGCGCTCATGGCTTCCCCCGGGGGTGGTGCTCCGCGCAGCGAATCAAAATCTATCGATTGCCAGTGGCAATCGCACCTTAATTCGTAAAGCTGTCGCCCAAATCGGCACTTCGGAACCGATTTGGGTGACTGATGAGGAACGGCAAA
>JALFGI010000191.1 GCA_022777455.1 Clostridiales bacterium
TGACTGAGAGGGTGCCGCAGTAAGATAATAGCAGACGAAATCGATGTATTGCCCTCTCAGTCTGCCCCTTACGGGGCAGCCAGCTCCCCCAGAGGGGGAGCCAAGTGGTGCGTCGGTTCCGGTACGCTAAATTACAATTTATCGACGTACCAAGCCGGACCGATACACACACCACACTCCTTGCAGCTACCGGAATATTTACCCGTTTTTCCGGTTTCCCGGCAATATTTTTGTGTGGAACAGAAAAAATATTGCCCATACAAAATAATGGTTGTAAGTTGGAAGAAAATGATGTAAAATGTTAGAAGTATCTTTGCGTCAATTCCGCGATATTTTCGTTTTGGAGGTTATAATAATGGAAAAACCCATTGTACTTGTAATTATGGACGGCGTCGGCAAGGGTGACGGCGGCAGCGGCGACGCCGTGGCCGTGGCCAAGACCCCTACGCTGGATCATCTGTTCGCCACCTGCCCCTACACCTGGCTGAAAGCCCATGGCACCGCCGTCGGCCTGCCCTCCGATGAGGACATGGGCAACTCCGAGGTGGGTCACAATGCCCTGGGCTGTGGTCAGGTCTACTCCCAGGGTGCCAAGCTGGTGGGCGAGAGCATCGAAAACGGCGTGCTCTTCTCATCTTCTACCTGGAAGAACCTGGTGGCCAACGCCAAGGAAGGCCGCGCCATGCACTTTTTGGGCCTGCTGTCCGACGGCAACGTCCACTCCAACATCTCTCACCTCATCGCCCTGCTGCGGCAGGCCCACGCTGAGGGCGTGAAGAAAGCCTACTGCCACATTCTGCTGGACGGCCGTGACGTGCCCGCCACCTCCGCTCTGGAGTATGTGGGTCAGCTGGAAGATGTGCTTTCCGAGCTGAATACCGAAGGCTGCGACTATGCCATTGCCTCCGGCGGCGGCCGTATGCAGATCACCATGGACCGGTACGAGGCCAACTGGGGTATGGTGGAAAAGGGTTGGCGCACCCATGTCCAGGGCCAGGGCCGGATGTTCGCTTCCGCCAAGGAAGCCATCGAAACCTACCGGGCCGAGACCGGCTGCATCGACCAGGACCTGCCTGCCTTCGTGGTGGCCCGGAACGGCGAACCTGTTGCGAAAATCGCGAATGGTGACAGCGTGAGTCTGTTCAACTTCCGTGGCGATCGTGCCCAGGAGATTTCCCTGGCCTTCGACCGGAAGGAGTTTGATCACTTCGACCGTGGCGACTACACCGGTGTCATGTTCGCCGGCATGCTGCAGTACGACGGCGACCTGAAGATTCCCGAGCACTACCTGGTTCAGCCCCCCGTCATCAAGAACACCCTCACCGAGCGTCTGTGCCAGGCCGGCATCCACGAGTATGCCCTGTCCGAGACCCAGAAGTACGGCCACGTCACCTATTTCTGGAACGGCAACCGCTCCGGCAAGGTGGACGAAAATCTGGAAGTCTACGAGGAGATTCCCTCCGACGTGATTCCCTTCGAACAGGCTCCTGCCATGAAGTCCAAAGAAATCACCGAGAAGATGGTGGAGAATATGGCGTCCGGCAAGTTCCAGTTCCTGCGCTGCAACTACCCCAACGGCGACATGGTCGGCCACACCGGCGTGATGGAAGCTGTCGTCACCGCCATGGAATGTGTGGATGCCAGTCTGAAGCAGATTCTGGACGCCGCCGACAAGTACGGCTACACCGTTCTGATCACCGCCGACCACGGCAATGCCGATCAGATGACCGAAACCAAGAAGGGCAAAACCTCCGTCCGTACCGCCCACTCCCTGAACCCCGTCCCCTTCATCATCTACGACAAGGATCACGATTGGGTCATCAAGGAAGGCAGCTACGGCCTGGCCAATGTGGCTCCCACCATCGTGAAGATGATGGGCCTGTCCATTCCCGACTGCTGGGAGCAGAGCATGGTCTGATCGCCCCAGCCACTTCTAAATTGAGGAGGATTTCACTATGATCCGACATGATAACGAAAGCGGCAGCATCACCGTCACCGACAGCGTCTACACCGACATCGTGGGCACCGCCGCCGCCAACTGCTTCGGCGTGAAGGGCATGGCCGCCCGTTCCGTGAAGGACGGACTGTACCACCTGCTCCGCAAGGAGTCCGTGGGCAAGGGCGTGCTGGTCACCTTCAACGAGGATTCCACCATCTCCATTGACCTGCACATCGTGGTGGACGGCGGCGTGAATCTGTCCGCCGTGGGTGCATCTATTATTTCCGAGGTCCGTTATGTGGTTGCCAAGTGCACCGGCACGGAGGTTCGTGCCGTCAATGTGTACGTCGACTCCATGATGATCGATTGAGAAACGGAGGATAATACAATTGAGGCAAACCATTAACGGGGCCGATCTTCGCCGGATGATCATCAGCGCTGCCGCTTCCATTGAAATTCACAAGCAGGCCCTGAACGAGCTGAACGTCTTCCCGGTTCCCGACGGCGATACCGGCACCAATATGTCCATGACCATCAATTCCGCCGCGGCAGACCTGCGCAAGTCCGAGGATCCGGACCTGTACGGCGCTTCCAAGGTGGCTGCTTCCGCCATGCTGCGGGGTGCCAGAGGCAACTCCGGCGTGATTCTCTCCCTGCTGTTCCGGGGACTGTCCAAGGCCCTGAAGGGCTCCGAGGTGGCCGACGGTGTGCTGTGGGCCCAGGCCCTGCAGAGCGGCGTGGATGCCGCCTACAAGGCGGTGATGAAGCCCGCTGAGGGCACCATTCTCACCGTGGCCCGTCTGGCCGCCGCCAAGGCATATGAAGCCTCCCAGGAGAACAACTACATTGAGTTCGTCCAGGAGGCCGCCATTGAGGAGGCCAAGATCGCCCTGGCCAACACCGTGAACCAGAACCCCGTGCTGAAAATGGCCGGCGTCGTGGATGCCGGCGGCAAGGGCTGGCTGCTGGCACTGGAGGCCATGCTCTGCGCCCTGCGGGGTGAAGACATCGTCGCTCCCGAGGGCGGCGAGACTGCCGAGACCAAGGAGCAGGCCGATTTCTCCGATTTCAATACCGAGGACATCACCTTTACCTACTGCACCGAGTTCATCATCTCCCGGGAGAATCAGAACGACCCCGAGAAGCTGCGCCAGTTCCTCAGCAGCATCGGTGACAGTCTGGTGCTGGTGGACGACGAAGAGATCATCAAGGTTCACGTCCACACCAACGATCCCGGCCGTGCCCTCCATGAAGCCATTGAGTATGGCTCCTTCGTCACCGTGAAGGTGGAGAACATGCGCCTGCAGCACACCGAGAAGGTAATGAGCGAGAAGGAACTGGCACCCAAGATTGCCGAGCCTGAGAAGCCCATTGGCGTTGTTTCCGTGTGCGCCGGTGCCGGTCTTGCCGACGTGTTCACCAACCTGGGCGTGGACGCCATCATCTCCGGCGGCCAGACCATGAACCCCAGCACCCAGGACATTCTGGAGGCTGTGAACAAGGTTCCCGCCGAGACCGTGTTTGTGCTGCCCAACAACAAGAACATCATCATGGCCGCCCAGCAGGTGGATGCTCTGACGCCCAAGAACGTGGTCGTGATTTCCAGCAAGACCGTGCCACAGGGCGTGACCGCCATGCTGAGCTACAATCCTGAGGGCAGCGTGGAAGAGAATACCGAGGCCATGACCGAGGCTCTGGGTTCCGTAGACACCATGCAGATCACCTACGCCGCCCGAAACTCCGATTTTGACGGCTACGACATCCACGAGGGTGACTATCTGGCCATGTTCGGCAGTGCCCTCTTCGGCACCAGCCAGGACATCAAAGTTCTGCTGAAAAGTCTGGCCGAAAAGGTGCGGGATGACGGCAGAGAGTATATCACCATCTACTACGGCTGCGACATCAAGGAAAAGCACGCCCAGAAGGCAGCCGACCTGTTTGCCGACATCTGCCCCAACGCGGAAATCAGCCTGATCAACGGCGGTCAGCCGGTGTACTATTACCTGATCTCCGCCGAATAACCCATACCGCTGAAAAACCCGCTGTACATACCGTCAGCGGGTTTTTGGTTTTTCCCTAAAAGAACTGTGGTATCATAGAATTGATACCGTATGCAGCATTATCCCGTTCCATCCGGAAAGGAGGAATCCATGAAAAATCATTCTCTCCTGTTTCAAAAGCTGGAAGCCGGCATTCGTTGGCTTTCCTCCGTTCATATTCCTCATCTGGCGGCAAACACAGGCTACTTCATCATCCTGTCCGTCTTCCCTGCCCTGCTGCTGATTCTCAGCGGGCTGCGGTTCACCGGCTTGTCCGTGGACACCCTGCTGGATATTCTGGGCATGGTGCTTCCTCAGGCCCTGATGGGCACCGCCCGGGAGCTGGTGTACAGTGTGTACGAGAATGCCTCCGGCGCGGTGGCGGGCCTGAGCGCCCTGACGGCCCTGTGGTCTTCCAGCCGGGGGGTTTACGGATTGCTGGTGGGACTGAACACCATCTACGGTGTGTCCGAGGACCGGGGGTATTTCTACACCCGGGCCATCAGCATTCTCTATACCTTTGCCTTTGAAGTGGTGATCCTGCTGACCCTTGTGCTCCATGTGTTTGGCGGTACCCTTGCCTCCTTCTTCCAGGGGATTCCCAATCCTGCCATCCAGAAGCTGATGAACATTCTGGATCTTCGCTTCGGGGTTCTTCTGGTACTGCAAAGCCTGCTGTTCACCCTGATGTTCATGATCTTCCCCAACCGGCGCAACGGCTTCTGGGAGAGTCTGCCCGGCGGGCTGTTCGCCTGCATTGGATGGATGCTGTTTTCCAACCTGTATTCCCTCTATGTGACCCATTTCCCCAGCTACGCCAACATCTACGGCTCGGTGTATGCCATTGCCATCAGTATGCTGTGGCTGTACTGCTGCCTGGAAATCATCTTCTTCGGCGGCGCCCTGAATCGGCTGCTGATGAACATGACAAAAAATTAAGAAAAATGCCACTTGTTTATCCCCTGTTCACAGGTGTATGATAGAAAGAAAGAAAACTTGTAAATTTCTGGGGATGATTTCAGTGTTTGGATATGTCAACGCCAACTGGAAGGAGCTCTCCCAGGCCCAGCAGGAGCGCTACGGGTCGGTTTACTGCGGCATTTGCCGGAGTATCCGCCGGAACGTTTCCACCTCGGCCCGGATTACACTGAGCTACGACATGGCATTTCTGGCTCTGCTTCACATGAGCCTGTACGAACCGGAGGAAAACACCGGGAAGAACCGCTGCATGCTCCATTGGGTGCGGTCCAAGCCCTGGGTGGAGAACCCTTATGTGGACTATGCGGCGGATATGAACGTGGCCCTGGCCTACTACAAGGCCCAGGATGACGATCAGGACGAAGGCAAAGCCTCCGCCAGGCTGCTGCGCAAATCTCTGGAGTCCCATCTGCAGCGCATCCGGGAGCAGTGGCCAAGGCAGTGCCAGGCCATGGAGCGCTGTATGGAAGAGCTGTCCCGGCTGGAAAGGGAAAACACCGCCAACCCGGACCTGCCTGCCTCCTGCTTTGGCCGGCTGATGGCGGAGCTGATGGTCTGCCGGGAGGATCAGTGGGCCCCGGAGCTGCGGAGCCTGGGCTTCTCCCTGGGCCGGTTCATCTACCTGGCGGACGCCATGCTGGACTACGACCGGGACAAACGAAAGAAGCAATTTAACCCCTTCCTCGCCATGGGCCAGGAGAAGGATCCCCAAAAATGGGAAGAATATCTGGTGCTGGCCATGGCCCGCTGCACCGAAAGCTACGAAAAGCTCCCCCTGGTGCAGGACAAGCCGCTGCTGGACAACATTCTCTACAGCGGCGTCTGGGTACAATACAGAGGGAAGATGAAGAAGGAGGAGCCAAATGGTTGATGATCCTTACAAGGTGCTGGGTCTGCCCCGCAACGCCAGCGACGAAGACGTAAAGCGGGCCTACCGGGCGCTTGCGAAAAAATACCACCCTGACCTGAACCCCGGCGACCAGGAGGCCGCCCGGAAAATGAAGGAGGTCAACGAGGCCTACGACCAGATCAAGAACCCTGAGAAGTACGCCCGCCAGCCTGGTTCCGGCGGCAGCCCTTATGGAAATCCCTATGGCAACCCCTACGGCGGCTATGGCTACGGCGGCTACCAGGAGCGCCAGTACCAGTCCTCCGGCGACCAGTACCAGACCTCGGCTGAGCAGTACATCCGTTTCCACCGGTGGTCCGAGGCGCTGAACGCCCTGCAAAACAGCCAGAACCGGAACGCCCGGTGGTACTACCTCAGCGCCCTGGCCAATGACGGCCTGGGCAACCAGGTCACCGCTCTGGAGCATATGCGCAAGGCCGTGAGCATGGAGCCGGACAATCAGGAATACCTGTGGGCGCTGAACCGGCTGGAAAACGGCGGCAGCGCCTATCGCCAGCAGGCCGGCAATTTCGGCGGGTTCACCTTTGGCGGCAGCCCCTGCGGCAGCCTGTGCATCTGCTATCTGATGCAGCTGTTCTGCTGCGGCGGCCATGTGCCGTTCTTCTTCTGCTGCTGAGGCGCGTATTTGTCGCGCAAACGATTGTGTGGCGAAAGATTTTTGATTTTTCGGTGCAATGAATGGAACCAGGTTTCGTGTATTGCCCAGCCAGCGTAGGGCGGGGTCTTGACCCCGCCGACCCGGTTTTGGTTTTTGATTGGTGCGTTGAATGGTACCGTTTCCCGAATATCCACGAAAAAACGAAACGACATATGATTCCATTTATCCACCCTTGCAGATTTCGTTGCCTGATCGGCGGGGTCAAGACCCCGCCCTACAAACTATATTTCATATATAATACGCCCGGCTCCGGATGTGAAGTCGGGCGCGTTATTATGCTTCGGGGTCGGTGACCCGGTCGAAGAAGGCGGTGACCCGGAGGGCGCCGCCGGGGGTGCAGGTGTAGAGCACCAGGTCGTTGCCGCTGTACTGGACGGCATCGATGTTGGTGGGGTCCAGTTTTTCCAGGCGGACCAGGGTGTAGCGGTTGACGATGCCCGCCATATCCGTGAAGGTGATCTGGGCGCCGATTTCCAGATTTTTCAGCGTGCCGAAGTGGCTCTCGTAGTTGTGGGCGGCGATGACCAGGTCATCCGTCCGGGAGGAGCCAAACTGGCGGCAGGGGGCGGTCTGGAGGCGCTCGTAGGTCCAGTCGGCGATCACCGGCAGCTCCAGTTCCAGATCCGGAATGGTGAGGTAGCCGATGTAATCAACGCCGTTCATCCACACCCGGGGCATTTCCGGGTCCAGGGGCTCGGTGGGCCCTGTGGTGGTGGGCTGGGTTTCCTCTTCGGCGGTGGTTTCCGCGTCAGGGGCAGCCAACTCAGCGGGATGGGTTTCTTCCCGGGTGCTTTCCATGACAGAGCGCAGCTGCGTCAACAGGAGCTCGGCCTCCTGTCCGGCGCGGGTGTCCTCCTGCTTGTTGTGCAGGAAAAGGAGCAGTGCCGATGCAATCAGCACTGCTCCCAAAGCTACAAAGATTGCGCCTAATTTTTTAGGCATTCTTGTTCTTTCTCTTGCGGAGCATCATGTAGACGCCGAAGAGAACGAGCAGAGCACCCAGGCTGCCGAGCACCGGGATGGGCCAATTCAGCTGACCGGTCTGGATCAGCGTGACCATGTTGGTAATGGTGACAACGCCGTTGGACTTGACGTAGTAGGGCTTGTAGCCAAGGGGGACACTCTCCTGCACGCTCCAGCTGCCGGTACCGTCCAGATTCGTCCAGGTGTAGGTCCAGTTGTTGGCGCCGCTGAGGATGACCTTGTCCACTGCCTCGGTGCCGTTGTACAGGGTGACAACAATGGAACCGGGGCGGTTGCCCTGCTTGTTGTTCATGTCGGACCAGACCTTTTTCACGGTGAGGTCAATGGGAGGAATTTCAGGCTCGGGCTCGTAGTCGTTGGAGTTGGTGATGAAGAAGGTGTTGCCCTCAGCCTTGTAGCCGACCCGGTAGCCCTCGGGCACTTCCTCTTCCACCGTCCAGGTGTAGCCCTCGTAGTCCTCGTTCAGGTCGTCCAGCAGGTCCCAGGTGTGGGTCCACTGTTTTTCCTCAGTGAGCTCCACGGAATCCACCTTTACGCCATTGCGCATCAGGTTGACGGTGACGGACTCAGGGCGGCTGGGATCGCCGTTGTCGTCCCACACCTTCTGGACGGTGAGCTGGCGATACTGGTACGCTTCCGCCAGGAAGACCCAGTCCACCTCACCCACCCGGTGGGCGTACTCATTGCCCAGGTCGATGGGGACTTCCAGCTCCACGGTGAGCTTCATGCTCTCGCCCTTGCTCAGCTGGCCCAGCAGCACATTGTTCGCCAGGCTGCCAGCCACATCGGGGGTTCCCTGGAAGATCACGGTTTCCCCGTTCTTGACGGTCATGGTGAGCTGCTGCAGGAACTCCTGCATGGAGGCCACGGTTTCGTCCCGCTCCCCTGCCACATTCTGCTGGTCGTTGCCGTCGGTATTCTCGAAGGATTCGGAATAGGTGAGAGGATTTTCGTCCTCGTCGTGAGGCAGGGCCTTGAGGTACACCTTGATGTAGTCGCAGCCGTTGGCGGCGTTGCGGATGGTGATATCCTGGGTGAGGGTGTCACCGGGCATCACGTTCTTGAAGTGATCGAACAGGTCGGTGTCCGTGTAGCCGCTGCCGGAGGCGATGGCATAGCCAGCCTTACCGTTGAAGGTAACGGTGGCACCCGCGGCCTGGGCGGTGGCGCTGAAGCTCAGCACCATCGCCATCACCAGCAGGAGGGAGAAAACTGTTTTCAAAGTACGTTTCATGTTCCTGCACCTCCTCATTACGTCCAGTTGCCGTTATTGTAGGTCCGGCCCCAAGCGTAAGTCTCAGGCTTCTGATTATTGTAACCGCCAAGCACCTGAATGGATTCCGCCAGGATGTTGACTTCGCCGTCGGCAAAATTCACATTGCCGCTGAACAGTGCCGGGGTGCTACTTTGGGCACGAACGATTCCCTTGTAATAGTAATAGCCATCGTTCATCAGTTGCCAATTCGTGGTATCGACGTTATACGTGGGAACATTACCGGCGATGACATTTCCAGCCTCGTCCACTGCGTTGGCGACGATGGCAACGCGGATGTAGGCATCCGTGTTGCCGGTATTCGTTACCGTCACAGCAGATTTGGTCGTGCCTTTGACTGTTTCATTGATGATGATGGGCACGGAAGCGGGAACCATGGTGTTCTGAACGGCTCCGGTGTTCGTGATGAGCCAGGCAACGGTTCCGCCCGCCGCCATGCCTACGATCAAGACCAGGGAAGCCAGAAGAATCAATGCCCTATTGTTTAGCTTTCTGCGGCGCTTTCTGCGCTGCTGATGCTGCTGCTGATTGTATTTGCCTTGATACATTTTTCACTTCCCCCTTCCTTATTCAGCCGTGTTGCTAAGCACCGAATTGTTCCGTGCATAAGCGCTGCCGTCAAGCAGGTATTTGTTCTTCACAGAATTTGTGATTGTGACTGCGTTTTTCGTCGAATCTGCACCAAGAGTAATCTCCCCGGGGGCAGCGGCATACCTCCAGGCCCAGTCGCCGCGCTCGGTGATGGTGTAGGTGGTGCCGACCTTCACTCCCGCAATGGTCACGGAGCCATTGCCCTTCACAGATACCGTAAAGCTGGTTCCGTCACTTCCCACGACATCGAAGATGAAGCCGTCGTTTGCATCCGCTGCGCCGGACTTCGTAATGGTGAGGGTGGTCAGATCATACTCAAACTTGGCGTAATAGGTAGCTGCTTCGTAGCCAAGGAGAGTAACATCCGACGGATCATAATCCTTGGTTTTCTGAGGAGTAATCTTTCCGCTTGTCACCCAATCGGCTGCAACGGGAATCGTGCAGGCTTCATCTTTGTACCAACCGACGAAGCGGTAGTTGGTTTTGGCATCTGCGGTGGAGCCCTGGGCGGTGCCGGAGAGGACCTTCAGCGTCTCGCTAGTGGGGTTAACACTGCCGCATCCGTCGGGGCCGACGACCACATAGTTGATGGTGGCTTCGTTCTCCGTGTAGTAGAAGGTGATGATGTTCAGCTTGGCCTCGGACTGGCTTTCCTCGATTCTGATGTTCAGGGTCTGGGATGTGGGATCAACGGCGGTATAGTTCGCAATCTCAATTGCGCTCTCGGAAACAACTTCGCCATACTTGCCGGTATCGTTCTTGGGATCAGCGAGCTGCTTACCGGTGCCCTGCTCCAGATAGCGAACCTGATAGGGATAGCTGTTCCTGGTGTAGTACAGCTTCAGCTCCAGACCGTTGGCAGTCAGCACGCCGCTGGTGACGGTGCCCGAAACCGTGGAATCATAAGTGAAGCCGGGGATGGTCATGGGTTCAGCGGAATAGGGTTGGCCGATATCGCCCACCGCCTGGGAGGAGGCGTATTCCGTCCAGGTAGGTTTGCCATCGGAATCCGTGCCAAGGTTCTCGGTGTAGTGGGTGATCTTGTAGTAGGCGTGGGTGTTGTCCTGGGTGTAGTAGAAGATGATCACGTTGTGCTCTGTATCAGGGTTACCGTTTTCATCCACACTGACCACCAGACGTTTCTGGTAAGCATCGGGCATGTAGTTGTTAACGGGTTTAAAGTTTTCGGTAACAACTGCCTTGTGATTATCCTCCACATACACTGTAGCGGCCACCTTGTAGTATGTCTTGCCGTCAATCTCAATGGTACCCAAAGTGGTGTCCCAATCGTCTCTCGGATTATCGGTGACATAATGGACGGTGTAGGGCACGGCTGGTGCCTGCACATACTCAAAGGTAAAGCTATTCTTACTTGCATCTTCAATGTCGATGGTCATGGAGTGGCTCTTGGTGATGGGGAAGTAGCCCTCCTGATAATCGGCATAGAGGTCCGTGCCGCCCTTGGCATCGAAGGTCTTGGTGCTGCCCGCCAAGGCGGAACCGGTGGTGGAGGCAGCGATCTCGGTGTCCTCACCCTTAATCTTGTAATAGACGAAATACTGCATCAGGGTATCGGAGCTCCACTTGCCGTAAACCTTCATGTCCTTGGTTACAGGCATGTTGGCAAAGTCGAAGGCCTTCTCCACACCGTTTTCCATGTAGAACCAGCCAACGAACTTGTAGTTGCCGTTGGTGGGTTTTGCGGGAGTGGGATCAGCCTTGGAACCATGGGGAACAGTGATAGCAGGATGGGTCGCCAGCTTTGTTCCAGCCTGCATTGCAGCCTGATCCAGGTAGAATTCCACCTTGTGGGTCTTGGGAACCCACTTGGCATAGAGGATCACATCGGAGGCAGGCATGGTCATGGTGCTCAGTTCCGCCTTGGAACCCTCATAGCAGTCATCCGTGGTGTACCAGCCATCGAACACATAGGCGTTCTTTTCCAGATTGGCAGGATATTCCGGCACAAAATGGTAGCTGCTCAGCGGCGCTTCATACTGCACGCTACCTCCCTTACCATCCACATACGCATTGTAGTTGTAGAATTTCAGGTCGTAGCTGTTGCGGGTGTAGCAGAGGTAGTTGTCTTTTTTCACGCCGTTAGTAGTACCGCCCTGTTCCATTTTAGAGAAGGCAGGATCCGACCACCATTGAGTGAAACCGGTAATGTTGTGGAACTCTTCTGTATACGTCAGCCGACCGCTTTGCTCAATATCAATCTTTTTGTATAACTTGAAGTTCTTTCCGTCGTGCGTATAGTCCCCGCTTTCCCCATTGAGTGTTTCCACATAATACCAAAGCACCGCACCAGAATCAGCGCTTGCCCTTGTGAACGTAATATTCTCTCCGGGCATGGTATCAATACTACCTAATTGCGTTCCGGGCTTAAAGGAATTACAGTTATTCGGCACATTCCACCAAATAGTGTCGTTTCCGTCCTTGATGGGGAAGTTTCCGTGAATATCTGCCTGATACTTGGCGGTAATAGTTTTAATCACCTTATAACAGCTATCATCGTGTGTGTGAAAAAGCCATTTATCGCAGTCAAGTTCTCTGAACTTGAGCGTATACGTATTTCTGGTATAATACACATTTAGCACGGTGGAGCCGTCGCCCTTGACGGTGACAGTCTCGGCCTTGGCGGCGTTATAGGTAAAATGCTCGTCGTCCCGACCGGTAAAGCTCTGATTCTTGTACTCCTCGCTCTTTTTCTCCGTGCCGGGCGTTACATCGGCGGGCTTATACGTTCCGGCCACACTGTAGCCGTCGTCATTGGCGTTCTCGTACCAGAACACGACGGTAAAGCCGGATTCTCCGATTTTCCAGCTCGCCGTATAGCTGGTGTTATGATCAGGCATGGTGGAAGGAATCGACGGAGTCCAACTCACAAAGGTATAACCGGGCTTGGTGGGGTTATCCACGCTGATGGGCGCGCCGTAGCGGGCGTAGATGGGCTCCACGCCGTAGCCGCCGTCCAGGTCGAAGTTCATCAGGTAGTAGTAGCGGTCATAGTAGACCTCCACCACCGTGGAACCGTCGGCGGCGATTTCGGGCTTTTCATACAGCAGGGCATAGAAGCCTTGATATTCTTTTGCAACCTCAGGCACAGTGTTGTTCGTCAGGTCCTGCTTGGTTTCACGGAGAACCTCAGTGTATTTATCGTCATTCAGATTCTGCTGATAGTGGATGACGGTGTAATCCACATTGGTGGGCTTATAAACAACGTTATAAGTATAATCCTGGTCAATTGCGGTGAAGCTCAGTGCCAGAGAATTCTGCTGGGTCTCCCCCAGGTAGGGCAGGTAACCCTGAACCACGGGGAAGGTGACCGTTGCGGAGAAAGAGGAACCGGCGGCCAGGCTCGCAGTATAGGGGTCGGCCACGATTTCATTGTTCTCAAAAACGTAGTTGATCACCACGTTATAGGTGGAGTTGGTTGCGTCGTTCCGGGGCAGGTCATAGTCGGAGCTGCCGGGGTTCTCACCGGTGGTCTGGTTCTGAGCAGCCTCCAGCTCGGCGGCGGCGGTTTCCACTGCTGCCTGGGCGGCTTCCAGATTGGCTTCCGCATCGGCCAGGGTGATGGCGGCTTCGGAATAGACCTGCCAGGCGGCATCGGCTTCGGCCTGGGCAGTGGCATAAGCGGCCTGCAGATCGGGATCGTAGGTCACCACGGTCTCGGCGGGCTTGACAACCACGGGGTTGCCGTTCTCGTCCAGATCCTCAGCGGAGGTCTCGGCGGGGATTTCCGTGGTGACGGCGGAGGCGTCCATGGCTGCCTTGGCGGCGTCGGCCTTGTTCTGCGCCTCATAATAGGCAGCCTGCTTTGCGGCGGCATCCTCTTCCGCAACGATGGCGATCTCAGCAGCCGCATTGGCGGCAGCCTCCGCGGCAGTCAGAGCGGCCTGGGCCTGCGCAACGGCCTCGGTATTGGCAGAATCGGCGGAGGAGGAGCCGGTGGAAGGATTGGATACCACGACCTGAGGGGCGGCCAGGATCACGGGAGCGGCGGCGGATTCTTCGGAAGGCTTGATTTTGGCCTCATCGGCGGTGACGGCCACGGGTTCGGACTTCCGCTCTCCGTCGGCTACAACGCGCAGGTAGGCAGTATCCCCCTGGCAGAGGTTGGCGATCATGGCATAGGACACATCCAGGGTCTCCCCGGTTTCGCCGGAGATATTCACCCACAGGCTGTCGTTCACCTTGATCTGCCACTGGTACCAGGCGCCGCCCTCGGCGGTGAGGGTGATGCGCTCATTCCGGGGGAAAGAGACGGCGCTCTGGGCGCTGCCGCTGCAGGTGATCACAGGCAGCTCCGATGCCTGAGCCCGGAAAGCAAAAGAGGGCACGCAGCTGATCAGCATGACAAGGCACAGCACCGCGGCCAGCAATCTTTTCTTCATATTACTTCACTCCTTCCCTTATTCTTCGGGCCAACCCTTGGCATCCATTGCGGATTCGCCGTTGTTGGCAGCCTGCACGGCCTGGGCGACGACGTCCACGGTAACGGTGCAGTTCTGGTATTCATTGGTCATGTTGGGGCCGTCGAACGCCACCTCGCTGAACAGCGCGGGGGTGACTTCCCCAACCTTCAGGGGCTCGGCATAGTAGTACCAGCCGTCCGCACCCTTCTGCCAATCCGCGCCGCACTCAATGACGATGGCCTTGTCCAGATTGGGCAGCTTGTCGGGATTGATCTTATCCCCGTCGGCGTCCAGCACGGTGATGTGGAATTGGGCCCGGACGAAGGCATCGGCATCCGTGTTCTTCACGGTGACGATTTTGGTAATGCTCTCCCCGGGCATCACCGGCACGGCCTCATCCGTGGGATAGGGCGTGGTGCAGTCCTCGTCCGCCCATTCCTCCAGGGTGATGTCCACGCCGCCGGAGGTGATCACGTTGTGAGCCGTGGTCTGGGAGGTGATATAGGCGATGGTGCCGGCAGAAAGGATCGCGATTCCCATCACCAGCAGCGCCGCGGCAATCAGCTTTTTCTTCATAAGACTTATTCCCCCTCGGAAAAAATTTATCAAACGCGCGCAAAAATTTTGTTACGGTCTGGCACCTGCCAGCCATATGGGAAAATCCGGAGGGCTCCTCCGGGTTCTCCCATACGGCCTCTCCCCCGAAGGGGAGAGGGCCATGGTTAGGTTAGGGTTAAAGCTTAGGCCTTAGCCTGAGCCTGATAAGCGCTGTAAGCAGCGTACACATCAGCGAAGCCAGCAGCCTGGATGCCGTAAGCCTTCACAATGATGTTGACGCCCTTGGTGAAGTCGTACTTGATCTCGTCGCCGTTGATGGTGTAGTATCCATTCTCAGCATCGTAATCGACCTTGGAGTCAAGATAGGCACCATTCATAGCGACAGTGGTCTCCGCTTCGGGAGCCAGAACGCCATGGTACAGAACCAGGTAAACATTGTACGAGATACCATCCTCGAGGGTTTCCTGACGGATGAAGCCTTCAGGTCCAACATTAAGGCCAAGCTCAGTTTCGGGATCATGGTCCCAAGTCTGCTCCAGAGGCAGAGCCTTGGTCTGGCCATCAGGCCAATAAGCATTGTTTTCACGATACTTGTCCCAGGTGCTGCCGTTGGAGTTCACGTGCAGGACGTTGTTGGTACCGGTAGTACCGTCAGTGGAATCCAGTTCAGAGGGGATATACCACTCATACCAAACGTAAGCATTCTCAGAACCAGTATTTGCAATCCAAACCTTCTTCTCGATCTTGTTGGTAGACTGAGAACCGGGACGGAGGACGGCGTTCTGAGCATTGAAAGTCTCCTTCAGGTCAATCTGAACGTTGCCCATGGTGAAGGTGTTGGTTGCTTCGTCGGTGTCGGTGAAGTAGGCCAGAGTGCCGCCGATGACTGCGGTGGCAGCCAGAGCAACAACCAGGCACAGAGCAATGATTTTCTTCTTCATGATTGTGTTTGCTTCCTTTCGTTTTTTGAAAATTTATGTACGGATGGTTTTC
>JALFGI010000192.1 GCA_022777455.1 Clostridiales bacterium
TGACTGAGAGGGTGCCGCAGTAAGATAATAGCAGACGAAATCGATGTATTGCCCTCTCAGTCTGCCCCTTACGGGGCAGCCAGCTCCCCCAGAGGGGGAGCCAAGTGGTGCGTCGGTTCCGGTACGCTAAATTACAATTTACGTTTGCCAATTCAAAAAGAAGAGGACATAAAAACATGAAATATCTCAAACAATTCTCCATCATTCTGGCCATCTCCTGTCTGGGGGAGCTGCTGTCCTACTGGATTCCGGCGCCTATTCCCGGGAGCATTTACGGCATTGTGCTGCTGTTTTTGGGGCTGGTGACCAAGGTTGTCCCCTATGAGGCGGTGAAGGATGCGGCTCATTTCCTGGTGGAGATCATGCCCGTCATGTTCATTCCCGCTGCCGCGGGGATTCTGGAATCCTGGGATCTGATCGCATCCTCCTGGGTGCAGTACGGCCTGCTGACCGTGGTGTCCACCGTAGCGGTGATGGCAGTGGCCGGACGGGTGACCCAGCTGTTCACCGGAAAGGGGGAGAAGAAGGATGCTTGATTTTCTGACTCAGTCTGTCTTTTTCGGGACGGTGCTCAGCCTGGCTGCGTATGAAGTGGGGCTGTATTGCAAGAAACGGTGGAAAAGGGCGCTGTTTAACCCCCTGCTCATTGGCGTGATCCTGGTGGTGGCGGTGCTGGCGGTGCTGCGGATTCCCTATGATACTTACTATTCCGGGGCAAAGTACATTAGCTTCTTGCTTACGCCGGCCACGGTGTGCCTGGCAATCCCGCTGTACGAGCAGTTCCAGTTGCTGAAGAAAAACGCCCTGGCCATTCTGGCGGGGATCGTGTCCGGGGTGCTCACCTCGGTGACCCTGGTGCTGCTGTTTGCCCTGGCGTTTCACTTCAGCCATGCCGAGTACGTCACCTTCCTGCCCAAATCCGTCACCACCGCCATCGGCATGGGGGTATCGGAGCAGTTGGGAGGCAATGTGTCCATCACCGTGGTGGTGATCATCGTCACCGGCGTGCTGGGCAACATCCTGGCAGAGCCCGTCTGCCGCCTGTTTTCCATCACCAACCCCATTGCCAGGGGCATTGGCATCGGCTCCGCTTCCCACGCCATCGGCACCGCCAAGGCCATGGAAATGGGGGAAGTGGAGGGCGCCATGAGCGGCCTGTCCATCGCCGTGTCCGGCATCCTCACCGTGGCAGCCGCGGCGGTGTTTGGGATGCTGCACTGAACGAAGGGGAAACCATGCTTCTGCAAATTTATCACACCAACGACATTCATGCGGATTTTCCCTTTTTAAGCCGGGTGCATGGGTACCTCCGGGAACATCGGGATGCGCAGGACTTTTACTTCGACAGCGGGGACTTTACGGACCTGAAAAGTGTGCTCGTCCAGGCTGACCGGGGGAAATCGGCCCTGGAGCTGATGAAACTGTGCCGGCCGGATGCCATGGCTCTGGGCAATAACGAAATTGACCTGGGCAGCGAGGACCTGGAAAAGCTGACGGCGTTTCCGTTTCTCTGCGCCAACGCCGTGCATAACGACGGCACGGCTATTCCGGGCCTGAAAAAATATGTGATATTGGAGCGCTTTGGCAAGCGCTTTCTGGTCATCGGCCTGGCGCCTTACTACAGCGCCCAGATGATTCCCAACAAATACAACCTGTTTTTTGAAATGGGGAACATCCACACCACCGACCCCATCCCGGCGGTGGAGCGGATTCTGGAGGAGAATAGGGGAAGCTTCGATTTCTCCATCCTCCTGTCCCACAGCGGCCATCTGGTGGACCGGGAGCTGGAAAAGCGCCTGCCTCCGGTGGATTTGTGGCTGGAGGGCCACTCCCACGCTTTTGTCACCGAGAAGCGGTACTCCCAGTCCGGCAAGGGGGAGTGCCTGGGCCGTATCACCCTGGAGCTGGATGAACAGGGCGTTCGAATCGCAGACTCTGTGCAGCTGGAATTGCCGAAGCAGGGGAGTCCGGCGTTTGACGCCCGGCTGGAAATGGCTCAGGCCGCGGCGGAGGAGATCCTGTCACAGGAGCTCCCGGTGGTGCGGGAGCTGGCGTTCGATCCCTTCCGGGAGAGTGAACTGACCAATTTCATCTGTGACTGCTTGAAAAAGGAATTCGGGGGCGATTTGGCTCTGATGCACAGCGGAATATCCCAGGGTCCGCTGCAGCGTCCGGTGTCCCGGAAAAGTCTGATTGAGAATTTCCCCTCCAAGCTGAATCCCACCATCTATGTTGTCTCCGGAGAGAAGCTGCTGGCGGCAATGCGGTTGTCTTTGGATGAAGACTACGTTCGCCGATCCGGCCAGGGCTCCGGATTCCGGGGCCGGGTGTTGGGCTGCCTGGGTTACAGCTGCAATGTGATGGTGTGCCGGGAGCCCTTCCGCGTGGAAATTGACGGGAAAAGCCTGGAGCCGGGGAAAAACTATACCGTCGTGACGGATGACTATTTGCAGCGGGGCACAGGCTATCCCAGTCTGGCGGTGCCGGATGAGGCTGCCCGGTTTGACAAACGGTTTATCAGAGATTTGGTGCAGGAATATCTTACCGATGAAGCGGTGTTCCGCAGCGCATCCGTTCCAAGAGAAAGAGCAAAACAAAATGGCATTTGAAAAAGCGGAAAAATTTTTGTCCGACCGGGGCTTTGGGGACCGGATTCAGACCTTTTCGGTGTCCAGCGCCACGGTGGAGCTGGCGGCTAAGGCTTTGGGCACGGAGCCGGCCCGGATTGCCAAATCCCTGACCTTTGCCGACGGCGAGGGCGCCATTATGGTGGTGTGCGCCGGGGATGTGAAGGTGAACAGCGGCAAATTCAAGCGGGCTTTCGATGTAAAAGCCAAAATGCTGTGCTTCGACCAGGTCCATAATCTGATCGGCTACGATGTGGGCGGCGTGTGCCCCTTTGATGTGAACCCGGAAACCCGCATTTTTCTGGATGAATCCCTGAAGCGATTCCAGTATGTGTACCCCGCCTGCGGCAGCGACAACAGCGCCGTAAAGCTCACCTGTGAGGAGCTGGAGCAGCTTTCCGGCAGCCTTGGCTGGGTGGACGTATGTGTCAGCATGGGGGAGAAATGACG
>JALFGI010000193.1 GCA_022777455.1 Clostridiales bacterium
TAATCACTCCTGAAGAGCCAAAAGGCGCTTTTTTGTTTATTATAGCACAAATGAACGAAAATGCAATGAATTTTTTCAACGGACATTTTTCAGAAATTTGGAAAGAGAAATTGGAATTTGGCGGGCAGTGCCCGCGGACAATGGCGCACCGGGCCTGTGTGTCATCCGGGACTCCAGGGTAAAGCCCGGTAACGTTCCTGCGCAGTAAAATGATTGCTCAGTCACTGTAGGGGAGGCTCGTAGCCTCCCGCCAGGTTGATTGACTGCGTGTTGGGTTGAATGGTATTGTGCCCGACATGGTACGAATTCGCCTAAGATGATTCATCATCCTGGCTTTGTACCGCGCGGGAGGCTGCGAGCCTCCCCTACAGGAGATGGGCGGTAATCGCGCCCGCCAAATTAAATTATTACGCACGATTGCTCCGATTATGTCATATCCCGGAAAATGCTGCCAGCCGGAACCTTTTGATACCGATCCATCTATAATAGTAAGGAAATCAACAAGGGAGTGGTGGCCTGATGGAGCAGCAGGATTTGGAATTGGAGCGGCGGGTGTGGCAGCGGGTCAGCGGAGCGCAGGTGCCGGCTCAGGGGGAGTGCACTTCCCTGCGGGAGATGGAGCAGCGGAGCCGGGAGTCGGCTATGGTGTTCCGGCAGTTGGCCCAGACCAGCACCGGACTGATGCGGGATACGCTCCAGGAGCTTCACCGCCAGGAGTACGGCAATGCTCTGACGTTGCTGGGCATTCGCGTTCTCTCCGGGGAGGAGCCGGAAAAGCAGCCTGGCTGCCCCTGGACCAAAACCGGGACCTGCCGGGCACTGGCTCTGGCCTTCCGCCGCAGCAGCCGGGCCAGGGAGGATTACGCCGCCCGGGCTTCCGCCGGAGAATTCGCCCCGGTGTTTGCTGCCATGGAGCGGGAGGAAGGGGAGAAAATGAGGAAAATCCTTGCATTGATTGGCCTGGCCAAAGGGGGATAACCCGAAAGAAAACAGTCCGGAACATAATTTCTCCTTGAAGGCGGTTTTGGGAGGAGGGTTGGAACCTTTTGGCACAGACCGGATGCGACTGCATCTACCTTCCCATAATGGTAAAATTCAGCCATCACTGAAGAAAGGCGGGATCACAAATGATGGCGGAAACGGTACTGCTGCGGGTGAAACGGCGGGGGGAGCAGTGGCTGGAGCGGCCCGGCGTCCGGGGAACGGCCCGGTTCGCCTCCTTTTTTGGAGGTGGGATGCTGCTGAGCGGACTAAGCGTCTGGGGCAGAATGCAGCCTGTGGCCATGGGGGTGGCGGCGGCCTGTACCGGGTGGCGATGCTGTGCGGCGGCCGCCGGAAGTGCCCTGGGATATGTGCTGTTCTGGGGCACGGAGGGCTTCCAGGGTGCAATCTGGGCCCTGGGAGCAATGCTGCTTGCGCTGACACTGCCGCTGCTGGTGGGCGGAGGACGGGCCCGGTTCCGGCTGGCGGCGGGGTGCATGTGTATTGTTTCCGGTTCCGGGCTGGCCTTCGGACTGGCCGACCCGGAGGGGACGCAGGTGCTGTTTCTGCGGATCGCCCTGGCGGGAGCAGGTGCTCTGGTGGCGGAAGCTGCCCTTACCGGCCGGGACAGGCTGTGCCGGTGGATGGGCTGCGGTGTGGGAGTAGCGGCCCTGGCCCAGCGCAGCGCCTGGCTGGGATGGCTGGCGGCGGGATTTGCCCTGGGGGCCGCGCCCCTCCCGGCGGCGCTGGCGGCAGCGCTGGGCGCGGAGCTGGGGGCAAAAGCGACGGTATCCCTGACGGCGGCAGCGGGGCTTGCCTTCTATCTTCAGCGGCTGCTGCCCCGGGAGGACTGGCGTCGGTTCGTCTCCCCATGCCTGGCCTGCGGCGCATTGATGCTGGTGCAGCGGGAATGGGAGCCGGGGGTGATGCTCTGTGTCAGCCTGGGCTCTTTGGCCGGGGCGTTGATGCCCTGGCGGATCACGGCGGCACCCCGGCACAGCAGCGTGGGAGCGGCCCAGGTGCGGCTGGAGCAGACGGCTCGGGTGCTGACCCGATGCCAGCGGCAGCTGCTGGAATTTGTGCCCCCTCCTTTGGATGTGACTGCCTTAACGCAAAAGCTGAAAATCAATGCCTGCGGCTCCTGCTCCGCCCGGGCGGGATGTGTGGAGCAGAAGCGGATGGATGAGAATCTGATCACCGGAGAAGAGGGGTTCCAGTGCCGCAAATCCGGCCTGGCGGAGGCGGAGCTGCGCCGGAGCCGGGAGCAGCTTCGCCGCATCCGGGCTTCCCGGGCCAGACAGGAGGAATACCGGATGGCCCTGGTGCAGCAGTATGGCTTCCTGGCGGATGCCTTGCAGGACCTGTCCGATCATCTGCCCGACGGGAATCGGAAAGGCGTTCCCCGGTACCGGGTTCAGGTGTCCGCCCGCTCCCGGGGAAAAGAGATCGCCGACGGGGACCGGGTCAGCGCCTTTCCCGGGGTGGGCCTGCGGTACTATGTGCTGCTGTGCGACGGGATGGGTACCGGCCTGGGGGCATCGGAGGAGAGCCGCCAGGCCACGGAGCTGATCACCAGCATGCTCACCGCCGGCATGGCACCCGGCGCGGTGCTGGGCAGCGTGAACAGTCAGCTGACGCTGATGGAACGGGGCGGGGCGGTGACGGTGGATCTGGCGGAGCTGCGGCTGGACACGGGCCGGGTGTGGCTGTACAAATGGGGCTCGGGTCCCAGCTGGCTGCTGCGCCACCGGCGGGGCGTACAGGTGGGTTCCTCCGGACCGCCCCCCGGGCTGGGCGTGGGGGTGGGGCGGGAATCGGTGCACCGGGTGGTGATGTTCCCCGGGGACAGCCTGGTGCTGCTCAGCGACGGGGTGGATGCCGTGAATGCCAAAACCTGGGCCGGCCTGGCGGGAATCAACGACCCAGGCGGCCTGGCGGCTCAGATTCTGGCATCCTGCGCCAACCGGAGCGACGACGCCACCGCCGTGGTCATCCGCCTCCAACCCCACGCCCCGCCCGGGAATGAATGAGAATGGGCAGGCTCTTGCTTTGACGAATAAATTGTATTTTGGGGGTGGGATGTGTGGGGATGTGTTGGACGAATCCGTAGGGAACGGCCTGCGTGCCGTTCCGCCCCGCCACATTTATGGTAGGGTTCGTTGAATGGCATCACGTCCGTCCAACCCGCATTCCATTCATCCGGACGTTCCGGCCCGTTGGGTTGCAGCCGCTGCGCGGAGGGAACGGCACGCAGGCCGTTCCCTACAAAATGGACGAACCGTATGCCGTTCAACCCACCGCTAAGCAACAATTTATCGTCTGCTGGATGATGCACAAAAAACCAGGCGGGAACGTACCGCTGTACATTCCCGCCTGGGGGCGTTTTTTGTTACCGGTTCAGAATATTCATGAATTCTTCGCCGGTGATGGTTTCCTTTTCGTAGAGGAAGGAGGCCAGCTCGTCCAGCTTCTCCCGGTTTTCCAGCAGAATCCGGGTTGCTTTCTCATGCTGCCGCTTCACCAGGGCGATGACCTGCTGGTCGATCTCGGTCTGGGTTGCGGCGGAGCAGGCCAGGGAGGCGTCGCCCCCCAGATATTGGTTGGATACGGTCTCCAGAGCCACCATGTCGAAGTCCTCGCTCATGCCGTACTGGGTGATCATGGCCCGGGCGATTTTGGTGGCCTGTTCGATGTCGTTGGAGGCGCCGGTGCTGATGGAGTGGAATACCACTTCCTCCGCTGCCCGACCGCCGGTGTAGGTGGCGATCTTGGCTTCCAGCTCTTCCTGAGTCATCAGGTAGTGGTTGCCCTCCTCCACCTGCATGGTGTAGCCCAGAGCGCCGGAGGTACGGGGGACAATGGTGATCTTCTGCACCGGAGCGGAGCCGGTCTGTCTGGCGGCAACCAGGGCATGGCCGATTTCGTGGTAGGCCACCACCCGCTTCTCCTGATCCGTCAGGATGGCGTTCTTCTTCTGGTAGCCGGCGATGACGGTTTCGATGGATTCCTCCATGTCCGCCTGGGTGGCGAATTTCCGGTTGTCCCGCACCGCCCGCAGAGCGGCTTCGTTGACGATGTTGGCAAGCTCCGCGCCGCTGGCGCCGGAGGCCATCCGGGCGATTTTGGAAAAGTCCACATCGTCGGCGACTTTGATTTTTCTGGCGTGAACCTTCAGAATTTCCTCCCGGCCCTTCAGGTCGGGCAGCTCCACCGGCACTCTCCGGTCAAACCGGCCGGGACGGGTGAGGGCGGGGTCCAGGGACTCGGGACGGTTGGTAGCGGCCAGAATGATGACACCGTTGTTGCCTTCAAAGCCATCCATTTCGGTAAGCAGCTGGTTCAGGGTCTGCTCCCGCTCGTCGTTGCCGCCCATGCCGCCGGTGTTCCGCTTCTGGCCGATGGCGTCGATCTCGTCGATGAATACGATGCAGGGGGCCTTCTCCTTGGCCTGCTTAAAGAGGTCCCGAACCTTGCTGGCGCCCATACCCACGAACATCTCCACAAATTCGGAGCCGCTCATGGAGAAGAAGGGAACGCTGGCTTCACCGGCTACGGCCTTGGCCAGCATGGTTTTGCCGGTGCCCGGAGGGCCCACCAGGAGGATGCCTTTGGGCATGGAGGCGCCGATTTCCTTGTATTTATCCGGATTGTGGAGGTAATCCACGATTTCCGTCAGGTTTTCCTTGGCCTCATCCTCACCGGCCACATCGGAGAATTTGATGCCGTCGGAGGATTTGACGTAGACCTTAGCGTTGCTCTTGCCCATGTTGAAGCTCATGGCGCCGGCGCCGCCGCCGGCCCGGTCCATCAGCTTTTTGGTTAAAAACTGCCCCAGGGCGATGAAAAGCACCATGGGCAGCACCCAGGACAGCAGAATGGAAATCAGGGGTGAGGCCTCCTCGATGATTTCACTGGAGAACACCGCTCCCGCCGCGTGGAGCCGTTCCGTCCGTCCGGGGTCGTCCATCAGGCCGGTTTTGTAGATTTTGGTATTTTCCTTGTCGGTGAACACGATCTGGTTGGATTGGATGTCCACCTGACCGATGTTGCCCTCCTCGGTCATGGTCATGAAGGTGCCGTAGTCCACCTGCTGAATCTGCTGCTCCAGAATCCTGGGCATCAGCAGCCAGTTGAACAGCATGACGCAGATCAGTACAATGAAATAATAGTAGGCCAGTGGTTTTTTGGGTTGTTTTACCTCGTTCATAAATCTCTTCCTTCCTCCAATTTTGATCTTTCCAAATGTAGAGTATTTGAGAATTGTGAACAAATTCCACCGATTGCGTGAATTTTCTGAAAAAGTGAGATTTTTACGATTTTTCACGGTAAAGCGGTAAATCGTAATTTGGCGGGCAGATACGGCGGCGCCCCTTGGCTCCCCCTATGGGGGAGCTGGCTGCCCCGTAAGGGGCAGACTGAGAGGGCGACATGTATGATTCGGCTGTCATTATCTTACTGCAGTACCCTCTCAGTCAGCCTGACGGCTGCCAGCTCTCCCAAAGGGAGAGCCAAGGGGTGCGTCAGTTCCGGTGCGCCAAATTTCAATTTACTGAACCGGTACCAAAATACCCCCGCCGATTGGCGGGGGTATCTTCATATGGGCAGGTTATGCGGCCATCTGGGAGAGCATGTCGAAGGCTGCGCCGATCTGATTTACCAGTGCGGTAAACTCTTCTTCCGTCATGGTGGTGATTTCGGAGAAGGTGGGCATGGAGATGGAGTCGTCGCTGCGCAGGTTCAGGGTTATGGTGCCGCCCAGGTTCTGGCCGTTGGCCTTGTCAACGGTGATGGAAAACAGCGTGTCGGAGCTGCTGTAGTAGCCGGAGAGGGAGTTGGTTTCACCGTCGGCTGTCACAGTCACCAGGAAGGCCTTGCCGGCTTTGTTCAGGTTAAAGTCCAGGCTGGCCGGTTCTTCGTATTCATTCTGTACCGTGAATTTGAAGGCCAGGGTGTCGGCGGTGTTTTCCGTGATGTCCAGCTGCATATAGGTGGTTACCGCACCGTCCTCTTTCAGCTCAAAGCGGTAGAAATCCATTTCTTCGCTGATCAAAAGGTTAAGCTCCACAGTTTCGCCATCGGCCTGAAGCTCCATGCCGAATTTCACCGGGAAAGGAGTATCGTTGCTGATGCAGAGGATAAGACGGGCGGAGAAGCCTGCAGCATCCAGCTCCTGGGCCATCTCAGGCAGCATCCCGGGCAGCTGGGAGACGATCATTTCCACTGCTTCTTCGCCGGTAAAGCCCAATTCCTCATCGCTGGCGGCGTTGATGCCGTCGATAATGGTGGCAAGCGCTTCCTGGGCTTCGGTGTTGCCCTGCAGGGGCGTGATGAGGGCATTCACGATTGCGGCGAAGGCCTCACCGTCGATGGTAACGCTGCCCTGCAGAACCTGGATGGGCTTGTTGTTGATGACCAGGGATGTGCTGTTCACATCCAGATTCAGGCAGGATACCAGCACTTCACCAATGCCGCTGTAGGCTTCCTGCAGCACGGCGAAATCCTGGGCGAGCTCGTCGGAGGAGACATCGGCGCCAAAGCTTCCGAACCGGGCGGCGGGGCCCAGACCACGGTTCATGAGGGCCAGGATCTGGTTGTAGGTTTCCTCATCCAGGGCATAGGAGGAGCCGGAGTCCGGGGCGAAGATGGACTTGGGAAGATTCCGGACCAGGGTGGCAAAATCCACGCCGTAAGTGCCGCCAATCATGCTGCCGCCCGCAGCCGCTGCCTGGCCGCTGAGATAGGCGCCCAGATCAGCCAGGGTAATGCCGTTCGTGCCCACACCGGCCACTGCAGCCAGCAGCTGCTGATTGATGTCCAGGGCGAGTTTGCCGGAAATATCCATTCCTTCGCTGGAGAAAACCAGCTCAGCGGAAAGCGCACCGGATGGAGCGGAGGTTGCCCGGGCGGGGAAAGCCAGCAGGGAGAAAACCAGGACAAAGGCCGTGATCCAGGAGAAAATCCGTGCTGCACCGCTGCGGGGCCGGAAATATTTGGTTGTATTCATGGTAGTATCCTTCCTTTCCTCACATGATGAGTTGCTTCCCGCAGGACGAACATCCGGCGGGAAGCCATGTAAGCCTTCTTCAATTGTATCAGACCCAGGGGAGTAATTCAATAGGAACTGTTGTTTTTTCAGCACCGGTCAGATGGCTTCTTTGACAATGGTCAACGTGACGGTAATGGCCCTTTGCAGGAGCCGGAGAATGCCGCTTTCGTCCATGGTGACGATATCCTGGTATTCCGGCAGGGTGACGGGGTCGTTGCGCCGCAGGGTCAACTGAATATCCTCCAGCTCCCGGCCGTTGGCGGTGTCGGCGGTGACGACGGCAGTATCCTGGGAAATCTGGATGGTGCCGGTGAGCTCGTCCGTTTGGTCCCCATTCTTGGCGGTGAACACATAGGTACCGGCGGCCTTGTCCCAGCGGAAGCTGAGCTGAGCGCCGGGCGTATCCCCCCGGGCCGCGCAGAGGCGGAAGGCCAGGGCACGGTCGGTGTTCTCATCCAGGTTCAGTGTGGCGGTGAGGGGCTCGCTGCCCTCCCGGGTCAGGGTCAGGGAACAGAAATTGTCGGTGAAGATGGCCCGCAGGTCGGTGGTTCGCTCCTCCCAGGACAGGACGGCGTTGGCGGATACCACCTGCTTGGTCTTTTTGTCCAGGGAAATGGAGAGAGAGAGACGAGCGTCGGCGCGGATCAGAACATCACGCAGGGAGGAACCAGCCTCCCCGGTTTCTTCCCCGGAGCCAAAGAAAGAGGTCAGCAGTCTGGCAAGTTTTCCCTGGGTCTCCTCGCTCAGCCCGGCCAGGGCGTTGTCTGCCAGCTGGGCCAGTCCCTCGGCGTCAAAGCTGATGATGGTATCGGTGGTTTTGACGGTGCCGGATTCCAGCTCCAGCTCCCCGGAGGAGAGCTTCATATTGGCATTTTTCAGCAGGGTGGCGGCCAGACCACCGGCGGAAACGATGACGGAGGTGGGGCCGTCCGCGCCGCCGATGATGCCCACGGAGGAGGCATCAATTTCGGCGGGAGCCATCAGGGAATCATAAAGCGCCTGATCCAGAGCCAGAGCGCTGCCGGAATCCGGGGCGAACACGGAATTCGGCAGATTCTCCGCCAGTGTTTCCAGGTTAATGCCATAGGCTCCGTTCAGCAGCAGGGAGTCCTGAAGCACAATCTGCTGCTTGCCCAGGAAAAGGTTCAAATCGAGGCTGCTTTCTTCGTCGCCAAATTGTGTCTGGAGGGCAAGCAGGGCGTTATCCTGGTCGGCGGACAGCTTGGCCTGAAGGTCCTTGCCGTCCAGCTTCAGCTTCAGCTCGGCGGAATAGGAAGCGGGGGCATCGGCCCTTGCCGTCAGACCGGACAGGCACAAAGCGCAAATCAGAAGCAGAGCCAGCACCGCCGCCGCAGCCCGCCGGGTTCGGTAAAAGAAAACCATGAAAATTCCTCCTTCTATATCTGAAAGGTCTGTGTTTTCCTTGAAAGGACATGATTTCGACTGCCGGCTTGAGCGGCAAATTGTAATTTGGCGACCGGAACCGACGCACCCCTTGGCTCCCCCTCTGGGGGAGCTGGCTGCCCCTTACGGGGCAGACTGAGAGGGCCGCATGGTTTGATTTCGGGTGCTATTACCTTACTGCGGTACCCTCTCAGTCA
>JALFGI010000195.1 GCA_022777455.1 Clostridiales bacterium
GTGGTACCGTTGCTACCGGCCGTGTGGAGCGTGGCGTGATCAAGAAGAACGAGCCCGTCGAGATCGTTGGCCTGCGCGAGGACAAGCTGTCCACCGTCGTCACCGACATCTAAATGTTCCACAAGCTGCTGGACTACGCTGAAGCCGGCGACAACATCGGCGCTCTGCTGCGTGGTATCGACAAGAAGAACATCGAGAGAGGCCAGGTTCTGTCCAAGCCCAACTCCATCCATCCTCTGACCAAGTTCGCTGGCCAGGTTTACGTCCTGTCCAAGGAAGAAGGCGGCCGTCACACCCCCTTCTTTAACAACTATCGTCCTCAGTTCTACTTCCGTACCACCGACGTGACCGGCATCATCACCCTGCCCGAGGGCACCGAGATGTGCATGCCCGGCGATAACGTCGTCATGAAGGTTGAGCTGATCACCCCCATCGCTATCGAGAAGGGCCTGCGTTTCGCTATCCGTGAAGGCGGCCGTACCGTCGGTTCCGGCGTTGTCACCGAGATCTACGAGTAATCAATAGCCTTTTCGTCCCCCACTCTTCGGAGTGGGGGATTTTTTGTTATTGGTTGGAAACCCTTGACAATCCAAATCGAGGGATTTATAATACCATCATATTTCGGAAAAGGAGTGATTTTATGCGGACCCATTTGAATTCCTATTCTTTCAATTGGATCGATGTCGCTGGAAGTCACTTCTTTGTCGATGTGTCCCGCTAACTGAGGGAATGCACCATCAACGCAGGCTTCGGCCTGCTTTTTTTATTCTTTCGGCTGAATGAAGCGATGGGACAAATTGTTGTTTAGCGCACTGGCGCTGCAGCGCCCTTGGCTCTCACTTTGGGAGAGCTGGCAGCCGTCAGGCTGACTGAGAGGGTACTGCAGGGAGAGGGTAACAGCATCCTTAAATCCGCAACCGTGTTGCCCTCTCAGGGGCGCCCCTTACGGGGCAGGCAGTTCCCCCGTAGGGGGAGCCAAGGGATGCGGCGGAATGGCTCGATAAATTACTTTTTTGTGCTTTGAGATATGGCTGTGTTTAACGAAACATGGGATAGTTTTGTAAGGGGGACGATGCATTGATCGAACCAATAACAACGAATCGGCTGATTCTGCGCCCATATAAAGAGTCAGACTGGGAGCAGGTCATTTGGATTCTGCGGAACGGGGAAATCAGCAAAACCTTTATGCTGCCGGAATTTGAAGACGATGCAGCTGCGGAGCGTTTGTTCCGGAAAATTCTGAATTATTCCCATCAGGAAGATCATTTTGAGCGGGCGATTTGTCTGGAAGATAGGGTGATCGGGTTTCTCAACAACGTGGAAATCAAAGACGGCACCGCGGAACTGGGCTATGTGATTCACCCGGATTACCAAAACAGGGGTTATGCCACCGAGGCGCTGACGGCTTCAATTCACGAACTGTTCCGACAGGGCTATTCCAGAATCCGGACAGGACACTTTGAAGAGAACCCTGCCAGCCGCAGAGTGATGGAAAAGAGCGGTATGCACCCAATTTCCCGGGTGGATACCATAGAATACCGGGGAAAACTTCACAAGTGTCTTTATTTTGAAATTGAAAGGGAGGAAACCCTATGAATGCACCCATTGATGTTACCGGGGTGGAGCTTCACACCCGGCGCCTGACCCTTCGTCCCTGGCGGCAGGAGGATTTGCAGGACTTTTTTGAATACGCCTCCGTGGAGGGAGTGGGCCAGATGGCGGGCTGGCTGCCTCACAAGGAGATTTCCGAAACCCAGAAAATCCTGGACAGCTTCATTTCCAAAAAGAAAACCTTCGCCCTGGATTACCAGGGGAAGGTGATCGGTTCGCTGGGGGTGGAGTATTATGATGAGAAGGAATCTCCTGAGCTGGATTTGCTGCGAGCCCGAGCCCTTGGCTTTGTGCTTTCCAAGGCCTATTGGGGAAAAGGCCTGATGCCGGAGGCGGTGAACGAGGTGATCCGCTGGCTCTTTGAGGAGCAGAAGCTGGATGCCATTATCTGTGCCCATTTCGATTGGAACACCCAGTCTGCCCGGGTGCAGCAGAAATGCGGATTCCATTTTTTGAAGGAAAGTATCTATAAAACCTTCTACGGTACCGTGGAAAAAGACATCATTAACGTCTTGTACTGGGAGGAGTGGCGCAATGAAGTACGTTGAGACTGCGCTGACTCCCCAGGTGTTGGATTGCTTGCTGAAAATGTCCGCCGACTGGGCCGCGGAAAACAGCTGCCGGGGATACTATCCCAATGAGCTGGCGGACATTCAGGGCAACCGGATCTTCCTGGCCCTGGATGATGACACCCCGGTGGGCTATCTGCTGGGAAAGGTGTGTACGGCGGAGAAGGACTCCACCGTGATGAAGAAGGGAACCCCCTTTTTCGAGGTGGAGGAGCTGTATATCATCCCCGCCCGCCGCAGCCGGGGCCTGGGGGGAGCATTGTTCCGTTATGCGGAAGAATGTGTGAAACAGGAGGCGGAATTCCTTCTCCTGTCCACTGCCACCAAGAACTGGCGGGCCATTTTCCATTTTTACATTGAAGAGCTGGACATGGAATTTTGGAGCGCCAGGCTGTTTAAGAAAATGACGTAAAGGAGGGGAGAAGCCAATGCCACATCCCGATTTGGAAACATCCAGACTGCTCCTGCGCCCGGTGACTCCGGAGGATTACCAAGCGGTGTTCCGCTGGTGCGGCGACCCCAAGGTCAACAAGTACATGATTTATCCCCTGTACAAAAGCGCCGAAGCAGTTCGGGCTTGGTTGGAGTCGAAGCCCGTTGCTTCCCCCGATGAATTTGACTACGGCTTCGTCCTGAAGGAAACAGGCGAATTGATCGGTGAGGGTGGGATGTTCTACCACCCGGAGGAAGGCCTGTGGCACATTGGCTACAATCTCCGCTCCGACTTGTGGGGCAGGGGACTGACCACCGAGGCCATGCGGGCCATCATCGACTACGTCTGTACCGCGCGGGAGGTGCGGGGCATCGAAGCCTGTCACGCCGTGGACAATCCCGCCAGCGGGGCCGTGATACGGAAGCTGGGCCTGACCTTTGACCGGGACAGTCAATATTCCAAGCTGGATGGCAGCGAAACCTTCCCGGCCAAAACCTACCGATGGGAGAGAAAAGAATGATCGAAATGGAAAATCGGGAGCTGGAATCAGAGCGCCTCACCCTCCGTCTGGTGCAGCCGCAGGATGCCCGGGCTTTGCGTGTAATCCTCCGCGATCCGGAGGTGACAAAACCCGCGGGGTTTCTTCCCATTGAAACGGAAGCGGAATTTGAAACCTTTTTCTCCGGCCTGAGGGCCTGCCGTATCGGCATCGCCATCCTGGCGGGCGATACCGTGATTGGCTACTGCCGGGTGAACAAGGAGCAGCTGGATATTCCTGAATACGCGGATAAAAACCTGGTGAGCCTGGGCTTCGTCATTGGAAAACCCTATCAAAACCAGGGCTACGGAACCGAAATGCTGAAAACCATCACTGCCTATCTGAAAGAAAGGTTTGACTATTGCGTGGCGGACCACTTTGTGGAAAACGATGCATCCCGCCGGGTCATTGAAAAGGCGGGTTACCGCTATCTGGAGGATTACTCCATGACGTTTCATCACTTGAATGACGAGCTGAAATACTTGAAAAGCTATATTTATTGAGACATGCTGATTGGTTTTCGTCAGCAAGAGGATAAATTGTAATTTGGCGACCGGAACCGACGCACCCCTTGGCTCCCCCTCTGGGGGAGCTGGCTGCCCCTTACGGGGCAGACTGAGAGGGCCGCATGGTTTGATTTCGGGTGCTATTACCTTACTGCGGTACCCTCTCAGTCA
>JALFGI010000199.1 GCA_022777455.1 Clostridiales bacterium
CCTGCTGCGTCTCCGGCTGCGGCGATATCGTTATGGACGAGGAAAACAAGCAGTTCACTCTGGGCGGCAAGACCTTCCATGAGGGTGACTATATTTCCATCGACGGCTCCACCGGCAACATCTATGACGGAATCATCCCCACTGTGGACGCCGAAATCGCCGGCGAGTTCGGCCGTATCATGGCCCTGGCGGACAAGTATCGTAAGCTGAAGGTCCGCACCAATGCCGACACCCCCGCGGATGCCAGGAAGGCCCGGGAGCTGGGCGCCGAAGGCATCGGCCTGTGCCGTACCGAGCATATGTTCTTCGAGGCTGACCGCATCGCCGCCTTCCGGGAGATGATCTGCTCTGATACCGCCGAGGAACGGGAAGTGGCTCTGGCCAAGATCCTGCCCTACCAGCAGAGCGACTTTGAGAAGCTCTACGAGGCTCTGGAAGGCATGCCTGTGTGCATCCGCTTCCTGGATCCCCCGCTGCATGAGTTCGTCCCCACCAGCGAGTATGAGATTGAAATGCTGGCCAAGGCGCAGCACAAGTCCGTTGCCAGCATCCATGCCATCATCGCCTCCCTGCATGAGTTCAACCCCATGATGGGTCACCGCGGCTGCCGTCTGGCTGTCACCTATCCTGAGATCGCTGCCATGCAGACCAAGGCCGTCATCCGTGCCGCCATCAATGTGAAGAAGGCCCATCCTGATTGGAACCTGGTTCCCGAGATCATGATCCCCCTGGTGGGTGAGGTCAAGGAGCTGGCTTACGTCAAGAAGGTTGTCGTCAAGACCGCCGACGAGGAGATCGCCGCTGCCGGTATCGATATGCACTATCAGGTCGGCACCATGATCGAGATTCCCCGTGCCTGCCTGACCGCCGACGAGATCGCCAAGGAAGCCGAGTTCTTCTGCTTCGGCACTAACGACCTGACCCAGATGACCTTCGGCTTCTCCCGCGACGATGCCGGCAAGTTCCTGGGCTCCTACTACGATGCCAAGATCTACGAAAACGATCCCTTCGCCAAGCTGGATCAGGTTGGCGTCGGCTCTCTGATGAAGATGGCCATGAAGCTGGGCAAGGCGGTGCGTCCCGACCTGCACTGCGGCATCTGCGGCGAGCACGGCGGCGACCCCACGTCTGTGGAGTTCTGCCACAAGATCGGCCTGGACTATGTTTCCTGCAGCCCCTTCCGTGTGCCCATCGCCAGACTGGCTGCCGCCCAGGCTGCCATCGCGGAGATGTAATTTTCCGATCTTTTCATTCACAAAAGGGCTACTGCTTCGGCGGTAGCCCTTAACAATTAAAAACGTAATACCCGAAAATTACAATTTGGCGGGCTGATACTGCAACACTTCTTGGCTCTCCCTTTGGGAGAGCTGTCAGCCGAACAGGCTGACTGAGAGGGTACTTCAGTAAGATAAGAGCACCCGAAATCAAACGATGCTGCCCTCTCAGTCTGCCCCTGCGGGGCAGCCGGCTCTCCCAAAGGGAGAGCCAAGGGCGCTGCCGCACCAGTGCGATAGATTACGATTTACTGGGTGGTTCCCAATATCCGTACCATAATCCGGGCACGTGGGCTGTATTGGAATATCTGCCCCCAAAAATGTGCTTGTAGTCAGAATTTTGCTGTGATATGTGAATAACGCTGTTATACCCATTTCGACACAATCCAGGTTAGGAGGCATTATCGTGAAGGTAACAAAAGCAGCAATGGCCGGGACACTGGAGTCCAGTGACATTATGATCACCCTGGAGCCGGGAGACGGCTGCGTGAAGATTGATCTTCAGTCCTCGGTGGATATGTATTATCATGATCAGATCATGGACGTTCTGCAGGACGTTCTGCAACAAATGCAGGTGGACGATGCCAATGTCCGGGCGGTGGATCACGGCGCGTTGGACTGCACCATCCGTGCCCGAATGACCACCGCCGTCAAACGGGCCTTGAAGGAGGGGTAAACGATGAGAAGAACCATGCTGTTTCTTCCCGGCAATAATCCGAACATGATCGCCAACGGCGGAATTCTTGGCTCGGACAGTATCATTCTGGACCTGGAGGATGCGGTTGCTCCGGATCAGAAGGATGCCGCCCGGGAGCTGGTAAAAAATGCCCTGGTTGCTGTGGATTTCGGCAAATGTGAGATCATCATCCGCATCAACGGATTGGATACCCCCTACTGGGAGGAGGACCTGGAAGAGCTCATCCCCCTGAAGCCGGATGCCATCATGCCACCCAAGGTCAGCAGCGGAGATTATATCCGCCAGCTGGATGAAAAAATCACCCAGGTGGAGCAGAAAAACGGAATGAAGCCCGGTACCACAAAGCTGATTGCCCTGCTGGAAACTGCCCAGGGCATTGAAAATGCCTATGAGATTGCCTGTGCTTCGGAGCGGATGACGGCCATGTTCCTGGGGGCGGAGGACCTGACGGCGGACCTGCGCTGCGCCCGTACAAAAGAGGGCGGGGAAATCGCCTATGCCAGAGGCCGTATTGTCTGCGCTGCCAGAGCGGCGGGAATCGAGGTCTATGACACCCCCTTCACCGACGTGGAGGATCTGGAAGGCCTGGAGAAGGATGCCCGGCTGGCCAAGGGACTGGGCTTTACCGGAAAGGCTTCCATTTCTCCCCGGCATGTGGACTGCATCAACCGAGTGTTCAGTCCCACCCAAAAGGAAATTCAGTATGCTCTGGATGTGTTTGCGGCTATTGAACAGGCGAAGGCCATGGGCAAGGGCGCCATTTCCCTGCGGGGGAAGATGATCGACGCGCCCATTGTGCAGCGGGCAAAGATCGTGCTGGATGCGGCACGGGAGATTGGAGGTCTTTTGGATGAGTAAGGTAATCGGCAGCATTCGGGAGGCCATCCTGGCCAGCGGGCTGCGGGATGGGATGACCATCGGCTTCCACCATCACCTGCGCAGCGGCGACCATGTGCTGAACATGGTGATGGAGGAAATTGCCGCTTTGGGCATTAAGGACATCACCATCAATGCAAGTTCCATTTTCGATACCCATGCCCCCCTGATCGACCATATGAAAAACGGAGTGGTCACCGGTTTGATGACCAACTACATGGGCAGCCTGGTGGGCCGGGCTGTTTCGGAAGGGATTCTCCGGAATCCCGTGATTTTCCACACCCACGGCTCCCGGGCCGCCAATCTGGAAACGGGGGTTGACCACATCGACGTGGCCTTCCTGGCGGCGCCCACCGCAGATACCATGGGCAACTGTACCGGCAAAATCGGCAAATCCGCCTGCGGCTCCCTGGGCTATGCCTTTGCCGATGCCGCCTGTGCCGACAAGGTGGTGGTGATTACCGACCATCTGGTGCCATACCCCCTGAGTGATTTCTCCATTCCGGAGACCAATGTGGACTTTGTGGTGCAGGTGGAGTCCATCGGCGATCCCAACGGTATCGTCTCCGGCACCACCCGAATGCCCAAGGACCCGGTGGCACTGAAAATTGCGGAAACGGCAGCCAAGGCCATCGACGCTTCCGGCCTGCTGAAGGATGGCGTGTCCTTCCAGACCGGTGCCGGCGGTGCCTCCCTGGCGGTGGCCTCCTTCCTGAAGGAGATCATGCTCCGGCGGGGAATCCGGGGCAGCTTCGCCCTGGGCGGCATCACCGGCTACATTGTGGAAATGCTGAATGCCGGGCTGTTCGAGGCGATTCGGGATGTGCAGTGCTTTGATCTGAAGGCGGTGGAATCCATCCGCACCAATCCCCGCCACCGGGAGATCAGCGCGACGCAATATGCCAGCCCCGCGGCAAAGAGCTGCGCGGCCACCTCTCTGGATGTGGTGGTACTGGGTGCCACCCAGATCGATACCCAGTTCAATGTGAATGTGCATACCGACTCCATGGGCTATATCATCGGCGGCTCCGGCGGTCATACGGATGTGGCGGCAGGTGCCAAGCTGACCATCATCGTGGCCCCCCTCAGCCGGGCCAGAATGCCCATTGTGGTGGATCAGGTGCGCACCATTTCCACCCCCGGCTCCAGCGTGGATTTGCTGGTGACTCAGTTCGGCATCGCGGTGAATCCCGCCCGGCCGGAACTGAAGCAGGCGCTGCTGAAAGCCAACCTGCCGGTGAAGGAGATCACCCAGCTGCGGGACATGGTGATCCGGCTCAACGGAAAACCCAAGGATATCGTCATCCGGAAGGACCGGGTGGTTGCCAAGGTCCTGGGCAGGGATAATACGGTGCAGGATTTTATCTATCAGGTCTGAGAGAACACGAGGCTGTCTCACGCTGAACCGCTCCCTGTCAAGTAGACAGGTGAAAAAACAAAAATCTTTTTACCAGGATTCCAGAAATGGAGTCCTGGTTTTCTTTTATGCAGCTTCCAGCAAGCTGCGGTAAGTAGCCGGCGGCAAACAGTGCAAATTGTAATTTGTAGGGATGCCATCGTAGGGGCGGCTACCAGCCGCCCGCAACGTAACGGAACTGCGCGCTTGGTTGAATGGCATGCAATCCGTACCCATTGTAGGGGAGGCTCTCAGCCTCCCGCCAAGTTCCGGGTCCTGCGTGTTCGGTTGAATGATACCACGTCCGACACAGTACGAATTCGCCCAAGCTGATTCGTGATTGTAGGTTTGTACCGCGCGGGAGGCTGCGAGCCTCCCCTACAGGGGCTGCGTAATTATTTTACTGCGCTGGAATGTTACCGGGCTTTACCCAGGAGTCCCGGACAACACACCGGTCCGGTGCGCCATTGTCCGCGGGCACTGCCCGCCAATTTACCGCGCTGCTGTGCCCTCCTCAAAAAATACAGTTGACTGTTACGGCTGAGAGGGCTATAATGAGCATGACAAATGAATAGCCAGTGTATCTGTGCGGAAACGCACGGCGGTGGAAGCGGGCGCTTTTGCCGTCATAGGAATCGGATGAAATTTCCGGGCTGTCCCAGTAACCGTGAAGCTGACGAAGGCATCATAAACCACTGCGAAAGCGGGAAGGTGTGCCGGTAGGATGAAGCAAAGCCGGGAGACTTGTTTACACTGTGAATGATCTTTTTCCCCTGGGGTGGGAATTGCTATGAAATCGGGGGCTTGCTGGCTCCGGATTCCGTTAGTGTTCCTCAGGGAGGAGCACTTTTTTGTTCCTCTGGCGAAGTCATTTGATCATTTTGAAGGAGGGACACCATGATGTCCAAAAAATTGTTTGCGTTAACCCTTGCTCTGCTGATGCTCTTCAGCATCCCCGCCGCTCTGGCGGAGGACACCTCCGTCACCGTTACCGATATGCTCGACCGGGAGATCACCCTGGCAGAGCCCGCCACCCGTGTGGTTGCTCTGTCCGCCGCCGACTGCGAGATCATCTGCGCCCTTGGCTGTGAAGAGGCCCTGGTGGGCCGGGGCAAATACTGCAACTACCCCGAATCCATTTTGGAGCTGCCTGCCCTGCAGTCCGGCAAGGACACCAACATTGAGGAGATTCTGGCCCTGGAGCCTCAAATCGTGATCATGAGCGACATGGCCCAGACCGAGGAGCAGGTGAAGCTGCTGGAGGACAACGGCGTTCAGGTGGTCATGACCCAGAATACCGATATCGAAGGCGCTTACTATGCCATTACCATGATCGGCGCTCTGATGGGCAAGGATGCGGAAGCCGAGGCCATTGTGGAGGACATGAAAGCCACTTTTGAAGAGATTGTTCAGAAGTCTGCCGAAAACGAACTGACCGGAAAGACGGTGTATTTTGAAGTCTCTCCCCTGGAATGGGGCCTGTACACCGCCGGTGACAATACCTTCATGAACGAGATTGCGGCCATGTGCGGCCTGACCAATGCCTTTGCCGACATCGACGGCTGGGCCTCCATTTCCGAGGAGCAGGTTCTGGAGCGCAACCCGGACTTCATCGTCAGCGTTGCGGGTATGCCGGAGGGTGATGTGGAGATTATGGGCCGCGAAAGCTGGGCAGAGGTTACGGCTGTGAAAACCGGCATGGTGCTGAACGCGGATGCGGACGCCTTCTCCCGGCCCGGTCCCCGACTGAAGGATGCTGCCGTCAGCCTTTACAATTTTATCAATGGCATTGAGGAAGTACCCGACGCCGCCTGATGATTGAGGAAAGGGGAGCCGTTTTGGCTCCCCTTTTTTGGAGAGATTTGATGAAAGACCGTTTTACGTTTCGTTCCTATGTGCTTTTTACTCTGGCACTGATTGCGGTGATGCTGCTGTGCATCTGTGTGGGCAGTGTGTCCGTCCCTCTGGAAAAGACAGTTACCGTTCTCTGGAATACCCTGTGGGGACTGCCCATGCCGGAGGGGGTATCCGCCAATATCATCGTCAATGTCCGCCTGCCCCGGGTGTTGAATGTGGCATTGATGGGGGCGGCCTTGTCCCTGTGCGGCGCTGCCATGCAGGGGCTGCTGCGCAATCCTCTGGCGGACGGCTCTACCCTGGGTGTTTCCTCGGGTGCCTCCCTGGGTGCTGTGATTGCACTGGTATTCGGCATCACCATCCCCGGCACGAACTACAGCGGCGTCATGCTCATGGCCATGCTGTTTGCCTTTGGCTCGCTGGTGCTGATTCTGTCCCTGGCCTATGTGCTGGACCGGTCCCTGTCCACCAATTCCATCATCCTCATTGGCGTGATTTTTTCCATGTTCGTGTCCAGCGCCATGTCATTGCTGATTTCCTTTGCGGATGACCATGTGCGCTCCATCACCTTCTGGACCATGGGTTCTCTGTCCGGCACCAATTACAGCCAGGCGAAAATCCTCACCCTGGCGCTTGCTGTGTGCGGTGGCGTGATCCTGCATTATTCCCGGGAGCTGAATGCCTTCGCCATCGGCGAGGACAACGCCCGGCACATCGGCGTGAATGTGAAGCGGGTCAAGCTGGTGATTCTGGTGGCGATATCCGTGCTCATTGGCGTGTGCGTATCCATCGGCGGCACCATTGGCTTTGTGGGTCTGGTGATTCCCCATATGGCCCGGATGGTGGCGGGGCCAAACCACCGGCGGCTGCTGCCGGCAACTTTGTTCTCCGGGGCCATTTTCCTGCTGCTGGCGGACCTGGCAGCGCGGACCCTGCTGCGGCCGGTGGAGCTGTCCATCGGCGTGGTGACCTCCATGATCGGTGCGGTGGCTTTTGTGGTCATCTTCTATCGGTCCAGAAAGGTGCGGTGAGCGGAATGCTGAAAGCGGAACATGTCTGCGTGAAATACGGAGATCTGACCATTGTGGACGATCTGTCCTTCCATTTGGAGGAAGGGCAGTGGCTCATGCTGGTGGGCCCCAACGGGGCGGGGAAATCCACCATGGTGGAGGCAATTTCCCAGGGAGCGCCCTACAGCGGGAATATCCTTTTACAGGGCAAAAACATCCGCTCCTATAAGCCCGGCCAGCTTGCCCGGATGGTGGGCGTGCTGGCCCAGAAGAACGCGGTGGGCTATGACTACAGTGTGGAAGAGGTGGTGGGCCTGGGGCGTTATGCCTATACCTCCAGCTTTCTGTCCAATCGGGATGATGACGGAAAGGCCCGGGTGGAGCAGGCCTTGGAGCTCACCGGTCTGACCCGGCTGCGCCATGCCAGCGTGCTCACATTGTCCGGCGGGGAACTCCAGCGTACCTTCCTCGCCCAGGTGTTTGCCCAGAATCCTCAGGTGCTGATTCTGGATGAACCGGCAAACCATCTGGACTTAATTTATCAGAAGCACATTTTTTCTTTGGTGAAGGATTGGCTCCGGGAGCCGGGGCGGGCAGTGCTGTCCGTGGTGCATGATCTGAGCCTGGCCCGCCGCTACGGCACCCACGCGGTGCTGCTCAATGGCGGAAAATGCGTTGCCCAGGGGCAGATGCAGCAGGTACTGACACCGGAAAACCTGGCCCAGGTTTACGGTATGGATGTATACGCCTGGATGCGGGAGCTGCTGGGACGGTGGGACGGTGGAGAAAGAAGTGGGGAATATTCCGGCGAATCGTAAGGAAATGAGCCAAAAGAACCAGATTGGTGATTGATTTTTCTCCGATAATCGGATATAATAAATCGGATTATGAGTGGAGCTCTGCCTTTTCCCGGGGCGGCGCTTCCTGTGAGGATGAGCGTTTTGGAGAGACATACAAACATCAAGTGGCCCCTCTTTCTTTATGATGTGGTGATATTGCTTCTGGTGGATATGCTTTTGCTGGTTTTCTCCGGCGAGATTCTTCCGGGAATGGGAACATTTTACCAGATTCTGGTCACCTTCTGCTCCGTGTTCGCGGCACGGTTTGTGGGAAAGATCTACAGCCAGATCTGGCGCTACGGCGGCATCCAGTGCTACATGCGTCTGCTGGTGACGGATGCCTGCGGCTTTGTGATCGGCTATTTTGCGGAACGGTTCTTCCTGCCGGTGCACATTCCCTTTGCCCGGCTGCTGGCCATTGCCTGCACCAATCTGCTGGGAGCGCTGGCCATTCGGATGGTTTACCGCTACGCCTATAAATGCGGCAGCAATGCCACCCGGTTCGGCCGGTTCCTGCTGTTCCTGCTTTGGGTTTTCGCGGGCCGTGAGGTGGCGGGGGAGCGGACGGTGCATTCCCACCGCACCCGCATTGCCATCATCGGTGCAGGCCGGGTGGGTGTGAGCCTGGCGGAGGATCTGCTGAACAACGCTGCGTCTGTCTATACTCCTATGTGCTTTGTGGATGTGGACCGGGAGAAGGTTGGTCGGGATATCCACGATATTCCTGTACTGCCGGAAACCGGCGCTACGCTGGCCTATATGAAGGATATGGAGATTCAGGAAGTGGTGTTTGCCGTTCCTGATCTGGACGATGACGATAAGAAAGCTTTGTTCCAGACCTATCACGCCGCTGGCTTCCGGGTGAAAACCTACGACTATCCCACCATGCAGTCTGCGGATTCCAAGCGCCATCTGCGGGAATTCGATATTGAGGACCTGCTGTTCCGCAGGCCGGTGTATGTGTTGGACAGCAAGACCAGCACCTACTATCAGGATAAAGTGGTGCTGATCACCGGCGGCGGCGGTTCTATCGGCGCCGAGCTCTGCCGGCAGATTTCCAAAATGAAGCCCCGGCAGCTGATTATTCTGGATATCTACGAAAACTGCGCCTACGACATCCAGCAGGAGCTGAAGATTGTCCATCCGGACCTGGACCTGAAGGTGGAGATCGTCAGCATCACCAATAAGGTGGGGGTTTCCCGGGTGTTCCACAGGTATCATCCGGACATTGTCATCCATGCTGCTGCCCACAAGCATGTGCCCCTGATGGAGAACAACTGCATCGAGGCGGTGGAGAATAATGTGTTCGGCACGCTGAATGTGGTTCAGTGCTGCGAGGAATTCGGCGTGGGCCGGTTCATGATGGTCAGCACCGACAAGGCGGTGAATCCCACCAATGTGATGGGTGCCACCAAGCGGCTGTGCGAAATGATTGTCCAGGCCTACAGCATCCGGGGAAAGGTCAAGTACAGTGCCACCCGGTTCGGCAATGTGCTGGGCTCCGCCGGTTCCGTGATTCCTCTGTTCAAGCGGCAGATCGCGGCAGGCGGCCCCATTACGCTGACGGATCGGCGAATTACCCGTTATTTTATGACCATCCCGGAGGCGACCCAGCTGGTGCTGACCAGTGGTGCCATGGCGAACAACGGCGAGCTGTTCGTGCTGGATATGGGAAGACCGGTGCGCATTCTGGACCTGGCGGAGAACATGATCCGCCTGTCCGGGGTACAGGGAATTAAAATCGTGGAAACCGGTCTGCGGCCGGGAGAAAAGCTCTATGAGGAACTGCTGGTGAAAACCGAGGAGCTGGACAAAACCGACAATGAGTTGATTTTCATTGAGCGGGATGTACCGGTGACCATGGAGGAGCTGGAAGAAAAGCTGGCGCTGCTGCGTCGGGCCATCGCCACAGATGATGATGAGGCGGTTCGCGCTGCCATGAAGCAGGCGGTTCCCACCTACAGATCGGCGGAGGAGCTGGAGGAGCGTCCTGCGGTTTCCGCCTCGGTTGGATAAAGACGATAACGTCCTGAGAAGCTGCCAAAAGCGGCGCTTTTCAGGACGTTTTTTCATGCATATCGGCATGGCGCATCCTACCGACAAATTGTAATTTGGCGGGCAGTGCCCGCAGACAATGGCGCACCGGGCGTGTATGTCCTCCGGGACTCCTGGGCGGCGCCCGGTAACGATTTTGCGCAGGAAAAATGAATTTCCCATTCAATAACGGCGTGCAAAAACGAACCGAGCGGTACCCAGGAGTGTAACGACTACAGACCA
>JALFGI010000216.1 GCA_022777455.1 Clostridiales bacterium
TTGCCCCAATCGTGCAGTATGAAAAATGGGAAATACATCCAGTATTCCCACATTTTTCATACTTTCGCTTGTGTCAAAATCTCTCGCCGAATCTCCTTGCCCCATTATGCGGTGTTGCCCTTGTATTTCGTATCTGATATCTCGCTTATATCAACTTTAAAGGTTTTTAATGTACTTCCGTGGATGGTGAGATGAATTTCAATCGATCACCACAACCGAAGTATAATCAGGAGGGCACCATGGAAAAGCGCTATCAGGACATCAATTCCGAAACCATCGACCGGTGGTGTGCCGACGGCTGGGAATGGGGGCAGCCCATCACCCACGAAACCTATCTTGCCGCCCAGGCGGGCAGCTGGGATGTGGTCCTCACCCCCACCAAGCCGGTACCCCATGAATGGTTCGGGGAGCTGAAGGGGAAAAAGGTGCTGGGCTTGGCCAGCGGCGGCGGGCAGCAGATGCCCATCTTCGCTGCCCTGGGAGCAAGCTGCACCGTGCTGGATTATTCCCAGCGTCAGCTGGACAGCGAAAAGGCGGTGGCGGACCGGGAAGGCTACCAAATTGAAATCCTCCGGGCGGACATGACCCAGCCCCTGCCCTTTGGGGACAATACCTTCGATCTGATTTTCCACCCCGTGTCCAACTGCTATGTGGAGCAGGTGGAGCCCATCTGGCGGGAATGCTTCCGGGTGCTGAAGCCCGGCGGAGCCCTGCTGGCGGGATTGGACAACGGTGTGAATTTCTGGTTCGATGAGGAGGAAGAGCGGGTTGCCTACACCATGCCCTTCAATCCCCTGGTGAACCCGGAGCACCTGGCCTTGCTCCGGCGCCAGGACGGGGGCATTCAGTTCTCCCACTCCATCGACGAGCAGATCGGCGGCCAGCTTCGTGCCGGCTTGATCCTCACCCACGTGTTCGAGGACACCAACGGCTCCGGCAATCTGCATGCGCACAACCTGCCCACCTTCTGGGCCACCCGCTCCGTCAAGCCGGAGAAATAAACATGAAAGAGGGAGCGACACCAATCGCTCCCTCTGATTTTTTGCTCCCTTCCGCTTGATGCGGCTGCCAGCTGCGCGGTACGTTACCCCGGGGAAACGGCTGCGGGCTGGGCGATGGCTTTGACCCCGACGCCCCTGGGGTGGAAAAACCGCACCTTTTCCTCCGCCACGGAAATGTGGATGTCCTTTGCCATGCGCATCTCCCCGTCCAGATTGATGGGGGTGGGCCGGTCGCAATGGATGGTCAGCCGGTCCGTCTGGAAATGACGGATCAGTTCCGACAGCTCCCGGTATCGGCCCGCTTTGTATTTTCCCACCACGCCGGGCACCTGCAGGCGGCTGACCTTCTTCACAATCAGCACCTCCAGCACCCCGTCCCCGGGGTCGGCCTCCGGCACCGGGTTGAAGCCGCCGCCGTAGAATCTTCCGCTGCACACGCAGATCATGGTCTGCTCATCGTCGATTCGTTCCCCGTTGATTTCCACGGTGTAGTGCTCTCCGATGCCCCGGATCACATTCACGATGGTGGACACCACATAAGCCCGGAAGCCCTGGAGCAGGGGGATGCGCTTGTAGTTGGATACGTCCGTGCCGATCCGGGCATCCAGACCCACGGAGCAGATATTCAGGGCGTAATCCTGATTGACACGGATCAGGTCGAATTCCGATTCCTGGGCATCCAGCAGCCGGTCCAGGTCGGAAAAGGATTTGGAATCGTCAAACATCCGGACGAAATCGTTGCCGCTGCCCCCGGAGTACATGGTTACTGCCGCGTTATGGTAACCAACCACCCCGGTGACCACCTCATTCAGTGTACCGTCGCCGCCGCAGGCGTAGATGCGCACCTCCTCCCCCGTGGAGGCCGCCTCCCGGGCGATTCTGGTGCAGTCCCCTGGGCCCATGGAGACCTGGATTTCGTAGTTCAAGCGCCGGGCGTCACAGGCCGTGCGGATGGCCGTGGAGTATTCCAACGTCCGGTCCCGGCTCCCCGCCGCGGGGTTGATGATAAATAGATGCTTCATAAGTCCTCTTTTCTCTTCTCCTTTATGGTATGGCAGCCCATCCACTGTAGGGGCGTGTTATCACGAAAACCAGATGGTTTGCGTAGGGCGGGGTCTTGACCCCGCCGATCCGGTTGGATTTTTTGAATGGTGCGTTGAATGGTATCGTTTCCGAAATAACCACGGGAAAAACAAAAAAAGACATATGATTCCATTTTCCGCCCTGGCAGGTTTCGTTACCTGATCGGCGGGGTCAAGACCCCGCCCTACGAAAGCTATGTTGTAGGCTTAACGGTATACTACGGTGTGGATGCGCTTTTTACTTCCTCGGCTTCTGGTTCCCCAGATACATATAATAATCGCACTTGATCATGCCGTTGTAGAGCTTCCGCTTTTTGTCCGCCCGCTTGCCGAAATAGTGCTCGAACTCCGGCTCTGAGGTGATGATGTATTTTTTCCAGCCGTCGGCGTATTTCAGGTGCCGGCCCAGGGCGGCGTAGAGCCGCTGGGCGCTCTGCTGCTCCAGCATTCTCTGACCGTAGGGCGGGTTGCAGATGAGGATGCCGGAATCCGTGGGCAGGCTCATTTTGGTGGCGTCTCCGTCCTGGAAGGTGATGAGCTTATCCACACCGGCCTTGCGGGCATTGGCCATGGAAAGGGAGATGCACTTGGGGTCGTTGTCGGAGCCCAGGATGCGGTAGCTGCCCTTGAACTCCCTGTCCCGGAATTCGGTGCGAACCTCTCCCCAGATCTTGGGATCCACCCAGGAGAAGGCCTCGGCGCTGAACCGGCGGTACATGCCGGGGGCCTGGTTCCGGGCGATCAGCGCCGCCTCAATGGGGATGGTGCCGCTGCCGCAGAAGGGGTCCCACAGGAATTCCCGGCCCCGGTAGTGGGTCAATGTCACCATGGCGGCGGCCAGGGTCTCCCGCAGGGGGGCGTCGTTGCCGTTGGCCCGGTAGCCCCGCTTGTGCAGTCCCGGTCCGGAGGTATCCAGGTACAGCTGTACCCGGTCGTTCATCAGGGAGAACTGGAGCTGGTACTTCACCCCGGTCTCCGGCAGCCAGCTCATGCCGTACTTCTCCCCTAATCGGCGGGAGGCGGCTTTTTTCACGATGGCCTGGCAGTCCGGCACGCTCATCAGCTGGCTATTCAGGCAGTGGCCCTTCACAGGGAAGGCGCCGTCTTTGGGGATGTAGTCCTCCAGATTGGCCCGGTACACCCCCTGGAACAGCTCCTCAAAGGTCCTTGCCTGGAAATCCGCCAGCAGAATCAGCACCCGCTCCCCGGTGCGCAGGCCGATGTTTGCCTTGGCCATGGCGGTCTCGTCCCCGGAAAACAGCACCCGGCCGTTCTCCACCCGGACGTTTTCGCAGTTCATTCGTCTCAGCTCGTCCCCCGCCAGCCCCTCCAGGCCGAACAGACAGGGCACGCTAAATTCCATATTCCTCATATATTCTCCTTTTCAGGCAACGGTAGTTCCTTTCATTCTGTAAATTGTAATTTGGCGGGCAGGCGCGGCAGCGCCCCTCTTGGCTCTCCCTTTGGGAGAGCTGGCAGCCGTCAGGCTGACTGAGAGGGTACCGCAGTAAGGTAATGGCAAATGCATTGCCCTCTCAGTCTGCCCCTAACGGGGCAGCCAGCTCCCCCATAGGGGGA
>JALFGI010000224.1 GCA_022777455.1 Clostridiales bacterium
CGTTAAAATCCCGGTGGGATAGCTCCAGAGCGTGGACGATTTCCATGGCCTCGCTGACCTTTTCCTCATCGCGCTTCGTGAGCAGGCCCAGACGGCCGGTATAGGGGTAACGCCCGGTGGCGACAATGTCCCGGCAGGTCATCAGCTCCGGCTTCATCCGCTCCGTAAGCACCACCGCCATCCGGGTAGCCAACTCCTTATAAGAAAGGCCACTGAGGCTCTGGCCGTCAATCGCCACGGTTCCCCCGATAGCTTTCAGCTGCCGGGTGATGGATTTGAGAATGGTACTCTTGCCCGCGCCGTTTGGGCCGATGAGGGTCACGATCTCGCCTTTCGCGATGTCGATCGTAATGTCCCGAATCAGCGGCTTTCCGTCGTAGCCCACGGTGAGCTGACTGGTTTGAAAGTAGAAATCCGCCATGTTATCGCTCCTTGTTACGCCGCAGCATCATGCCAATGACCACCGGAGCACCGAACACAGAGGTAACCGTAGAAATGTTCAGCTCTGTGGGCGCGAACGCGGTACGGGCAATCAGATCGCAGCCCATGCAGAACACCGCACCGCCCAAAAACACCGCCGGGATCACCACAATGGGCTTGGAGGTGTTCAGCAGCCGTTTGACCAGATACGGAACCGCAATGCCCACAAAGGAAATCGGCCCGGCAAAAGCGGTGACGCAGGCGGACAGAAGGCTGGACAGCAGAATCAGCGCAACACGGAACACCCGGATATTCACGCCCATACTTTGGGCATAGGCTTCACCCAGCTGATAGGCCCCGATGGGCTTGGACAGCAGAAACACCGCCAGGGTGGTCACTCCCACAAGGATGGCCGCAGTGGTCACGTTGTCCCAGCTCATACCGGAAAAGCTGCCCAGGCTCCAGCCGTGAAGATTCACAATATCGCTGTCCTCCGCGAAGGTGACCACAAAATCCGTGATGGCCGAGCAGATATACCCGATCATGATGCCCGCCACCAGCAGTGTTGCCATACCCTTGAGCCTGCGGGACATGATCAGGATGAAGCCCACCGAAAGGAGCGAACCCACAAAGGCCGCGATAATCAGCGTCCAGCTGGACACAGCGCCAAAGGCGCCGATAAAGTAAATCATCGACAGCGCCACCACCATCTTCGCGCCGGAGGAAATACCCAGCACAAAGGGGCCCGCGATGGGATTGGCGAAGAAGGTCTGCAGCAGAAAACCTGACAGGCTCAGGGCACCGCCCAGCAGCGCTGCCATCAGAATCCGGGGCATCCGAATCTTCCAGATAATGTTCACCAGAGTGGGATCGCCCTGCTTGTGTAATAAGATGCCGATGATCTCTCCAACAGAAATAGGCACGCTCCCAATGTTGATATTCAGCACCGTAATCACGAAAAGCGCAGCCAGCAGCGCCATAAAAACCACGCAGTACAGCGCTTTTGCGCGGTATGTGTGATTGTTCTTTTGCTCCATAATCGCTCCTATTTCAGCTTATAGAGGAACTGCATATCCTCCTGTCCCGTGAGCATATGATGAAAATCTACAATCAATTCGCCGGTGATGTCCGTGGCCTGGAACAGGTATTTACCTGTACACCATACATTCCCGTTTTTTACCGCCTTGAAATCGGCAAACAGGCTGTCCTTGGCGATCAGCTCGTCAATGGTATAGATGGGGTCGTCAATGGCAGCGTTGTAGATCAGATAATCCGCACTCACCGCGGTGTTGTAGAACTCCTCCATAGTCATGGATATGGAGGACCGCTTGGAACCCGGGGTGGAAATATCCGTGAACACATAGTTTCCGCCGGCAATTTCGATCATCTTCGGAACATAGTCCGTAGTTGCCCGGACATTGACGCTTCCATTGGATGCCAGGTAAAAGAACGCCACTGTTTTGCCGGTATTCTCCAAATCCCGAAACTGCTGGATGGCTTCCGACTGGCTTTTGAAAAAGTCTTCCGCTTCTTTCTCCCTGTCCAGCATCACGCCGTAGACCTTCACCCATTCGGTACGGCCCAAAGGGTGTTTTTCGTAGCTGGCGTGTTCCACAAACACCGGAATGCCCAACTGTTCGATCATTTCCTGTACCTTAGGTGCGTGGAGAATCATGGTGGATTCAATGGCTAGGTTGCACCCTTCCTCCACCATCAGTTCATAGTCCGGCTGAGAATAGTTTCCGGAAAAGAGTATTTTTCCTTCCTCCATAGCCCTTACCGCGCCTTCCACATACCAGCCGTCCTTCCTGGTTCCAACCAGACGGATCGCGTCCAGTCCGTCGATCCGGTCAAACAGCGCCATGGCCGAGGTTGCCTGAAGGTAGATGGTATCCAGCGGCTGCTGAAGAACCTTTATGCTCCCATCCAGGCCTTCCGGCACTTCTCTTTCTTCCGGCACCACCAGATAGCGGCAGTCGCCGGTTACTTCAATGAGCGCGTAGCCGCCCACATAGTAGTCAACAGTGAATTCGTTGGCGTATTCCAGATCCATGCTGGATTCCCAGATAAGCCCGGGAATTTCTTTTCCCTCCGGAGCGGAAGAACCCATGGAAGCCGGAGCGACAGAGCAGCCCGCGAGTAATGCAGCCACCAGAATGAGCGCCGCGATTTTCCTCATATGATTTCCTCCTCATCCAGCAATCTTTGCAGCTTTTTTCTTTGTCTCCCGGTTCCCGAAGGGGGTTGACGGGAACCGGGGCAAAGGCTTCCGCCTTTCGCGGAAAGAAATACAGACGCGGTCTGCAAACGGCAATCAGCAAACCGCCTGTGAAAACAAAAAGCCATGGCAGCATAACGCTGCCATGGCCGTTTTTCCATAACAAACAAAGCGCCCATTGCAAAATCACACAGAATACACGGGCAACTTGTTCAAGCAGGTCTCCTGACTCGCGTATCATGAGCTTTCCGCACTGCCTTCTCAGGAAATAATCCCAATGGCGGACTTTCATCCCGTGCGGTGCCTCCTCGCATACAGTGGCGGTACCGTTCCGGATTCTGACCGGATTCACTATTCTCCGCCAGATTTCAAGCAAAGCAGGCGGCACTTGAACAGCATATGAAATTGTGTGTATTATACACCCGGAAAACAGGTTTGTCAATAGAGGCCCGAAACCGCAAAGGGGAAGCTTTGGAAAAGAACTTGTGCTGTAAAATGTGGTACTCCTCTGCCCGCATCCACATGGGCAAGTAAGCCCAGACAACATGGCGTCTTATTCACTTGATCAGGCAAATCAAACGCCCCCTTCCATGGATCATTACAGGTATTATACCATGGCAGGGGGCGAAAAGTCGATAGATTAACGCCGATTTTTCCGAAAAGTGTGGTACTGCAAATGAAAAATGGTTTGTGCGCATTCATTCCAAAACGCAAAAATCCCACAGTCAATCCTCTATCAGAGAAAGGAAAGTCTGTGGGGTTCTCTTTGAGCGTGCATTGACGAGCACGAAATACCCGTGCATCACGCACCTGTATCCCGGTGCGTGAATCTGCAATCACATCTGATGCTAACATCTGATAAAACCATTTGGGCTACACCGCATAATTCGGCAAGGAAGCTCAGCGAGAGATTTTGTGCCAGTTCAAAGTTTCAAAAACGGGGGAATACTGTATGTATTTCCCGTTTTTGAAACTGCAGAAATGGTGCAAAAGATCCGCTGAGATCCGCTG
>JALFGI010000227.1 GCA_022777455.1 Clostridiales bacterium
GATTTGGAAGTATAATAAAAACAAAGGAGGGATGTTCATGATTTACACACTGGATGAAATTAAAAAACGCGTCTTCCCGGTCATTCAAAAGTACAACATCCCTGCGATGTACCTGTTTGGTTCCTACGCCAGGGGGGAAGCAACGGAGGAAAGCGATCTGGATTTTCTGGTGGACACCACGGGAACCAGCCTGACCTCTCTGCTTGCACTGGGAGCGCTATATTGCGACCTGGAAGAGGTATTTCACAAAGACATTGATCTGATTACGGTTCGCGCATGTTTGGAGAATGTTGTGACGGAAAGTGACCGTAGCTTCCGGGACACTGTCATGCGGGAAAGGGTGAAACTGAATGATGTCGCCTGATTTGCAGAGAATCCAGCATATCAAAGAGTATTGTGTTGCCATCGGAAAGACCATTGCGCGCTATGGAAATTCCTTTGAAGTCTATGCGGCGGATGAAGATTTCCAGCGGTCTGTCAGTTTTTCCATATTGCAGATTGGAGAACTGAGCGGCGGGCTGTCGGCGGAATATCGACAGGCAACCGCGAACCGTGTCCAGTGGGGCCCCATGAAGGCCATGCGGAATTTGGTTGCCCATAACTATGGGAGAATGGATCAGGCAATCATCTGGGAAACCGCAACGGTGGATATTCCCGCACTGCTTCAATTTTGTGAGGAACAGTTATCTGGAAATGATATCTAAAGTGTACATAACACACAGAAACAAACCTTCCTTACCGGCGCGATACATGCAGAGCGTGACATCAGAAATGGTGTTTACGCTCTGCTTTTTTGGTTTTGTGGTGTTCGTCACAGCGCCTGGCCCGGAAGCTATAAAACAGACACAATCCACTGAAAAATGCGCCTATCCATCAAGCAGGTTTTCTTGTATGATAGGAGCGAAGATTGAGAAATGTGCCGGAAACCTGGAGGCGACAAAAATGGAAAGCGGTGTCATCCAAAATGACCGCCGGAGGATATCCGCGGATGGGCAGTGTTATCTTTTCCTGATCTTCCTAAGAAGCCGGTCCGGGAAATTGTGCTTCAGCGTTTCGCGAATCTGTTTGAATCCGGCCGGGATTATTCCGAGAAGGAAGTCAATCAGATCATCCGGGATCGGATCGTGTTTTCCGATGTTGAGCTGATCCGCAGAGAGCTGATTGAACATGGCTTTCTGAATCGGGAACGGGATGGTTTCCGATACTGGAAACCACATGAAAAACCGATCTTGCAGGGAGAGAAGCTGGAAGAAGAAAGCACACCTCCAAGGGGAAACCCATGAAACAAAATCGGAAGATCCCATGGGTCGGCTCTGCCGCGCCGGTATCGCTCCTGATCATGCTGGCTTTGCCGTGGCCGGCCGTCGGGGGACCCCTTTCAAATGGACAGAACGGCGGGCGGCCCGTGAAATCTTACAGAATCGCCCACGCTGGGAAACGTTGATTGAAAGTATCCTGCGCTTCGTATATAATGAGGGAAAAACGGGGACGGAATGACATCATGAAACAGGAACACTTTACCAGGCATAAACTGAATACCGCAGACGCGCTTACCTTCTGCCGGATTGCCGGAACGCTGCTGCTTGTGTTTTTACGCCCGCTTTCCATGGGCTTCTTCTGGGTATATGCCCTCACCGGATTGACCGATGTGTTGGACGGATGGATCGCCCGAAAAACGAAAACCGCCAGTGACTTTGGCGCGCGGCTGGACAGCATCGCGGATTTGCTGTTCTATACGGTGATGCTGCTCCGGATATTTCCAATTCTCTGGACCACACTTCCCGTGAATATCTGGTACGCGGTGGCTGTTATCCTGATCCTGCGGATTTCAGCCTATGGAACTGCAGCGGTGAAATACCGGCGGTTTGCTTCCCTGCATACCTATCTGAACAAAGTAACAGGCGGAGCAGTCTTTCTGATTCCCTTCCTGCTTGCGACGGCGTATGCCGCTGTATATTGTTGGATCACCTGCGCCATCGCGGCCGCGGCATCTTTGGAGGAACTTGTGATCCACCTTTCACGGCAAACTTATCACGCCAATACGAAATCCATTTAGCAGATCGGTCCCATCACAGCAGAATACGATTGCGCACAGTATACCGACCGAACCGCTTGATCGGTCCGAAAAGATGACAAACAAGAGAAGGCGAAAGGAGTATCATACAGATGGAAGCAGTATTTGATTTTCTTCGGGCGGCACTGCCTTGGGTGGCCATTGGCCTGCTTTTTGCGGTGTTTGCCGCGAAAAGCGCGAAAAAGAAAAAGGATGAGCAGCCCCAGGACGATTACGGAACCGAGGGAATGTGCCTGGGAATGTGTTTTGGCACAGCCATCGGAACCTCCCTTGGGAACAACACCGGCATCGGCATTACCTTGGGTATGCTGATCGGT
>JALFGI010000288.1 GCA_022777455.1 Clostridiales bacterium
CGGGAGGCTACGAGCCTCCCCTACACTGGCTGGGCGATTGTTGTAGCCTGGCACGCAAAAACGTTACCGGGCGCTGCCCAGGAGTCCCGGATGACACACCAGCCCGGTGCGCATTGGGGTAGCGAGCTGCGCTTCAAATTACAATTTTCCTGTTCAGCACCAATGGCCAAAAAGCGAAATTGTGAATTGGAATTGTAAAATTGTCCCTTGACTATTTTTGATTTCCTTCTCATAATATGCTTGTCAACTAACTACCATATGAGGTGATTTGTATGAACGGCACCATGCGTGTTGCAATTATGGAAGGAATCGGGAAGATGGGCTTTACGGAGCGTCCCATCCCCACCCCCAAGGATGACGAAGTTCTGGTCAAACTGGAATACGTCGGCATCTGTGGCTCCGATATGCACTATTATGAAAAAGGCGCCATCGGCGATTTCGTGGTGGAGCCTCCCTTTGTCCTGGGTCATGAGCCCGGCGGCACCGTTGTGGAGGTGGGCAGCAAGGTCAGCCATCTGAAGGTGGGTGACCGGGTTGCTCTGGAGCCCGGCAAAACCTGCGGCCACTGCAAGTACTGCCGCCAGGGTAAGTACAATCTGTGCCCGGACGTGGTTTTCTTTGCCACACCTCCCGTGGACGGCGTGTTCCAGGAGTATGTGGCTCACGAGGCCGATCTGTGCTTCAAGCTGCCCGACAATGTGAGCACCCTGGAGGGTGCCCTGATCGAGCCCCTGGCGGTTGGTTTCCACGCTGCCATCACGGGGGATGCCCACCTGGGCCAGAAGGCCGTGGTGATGGGCGCCGGCTGCATCGGCCTGGTGTCCATGATGGCCCTGAAGGCCCGGGGCGTTCAGCAGGTCTATGTGGTGGACATCATGGACAAGCGCCTGGAGAAGGCCATGGAGCTGGGTGCCACCGGCGTGATCAACGGCAAGAAGGAAGACGTGGTTGCCAAGGTGATGGAGCTCACCGGCGGCGAGGGCACCGATCTGGTGATCGAAACCGCAGGCAGCGAGTTTACCTGCCGTCAGGCCATCCAGATGGCCGGCAAGGGCAGCACCATCGTCCTGGTGGGCTACAGCAGAACCGGCGAAATGACGCTGCCCACGGACTTCATCCTGAACAAGGAGCTGACCCTGAAGTCCATCTTCCGCTACCGCCACATTTACCCCACCGCCATCGAGGCAGTATCTTCCGGCAAGATCAACCTGAAGGGCATTGTCACCGACATCTTCCCCCTGTCCGATATCCAGCACGCCATGGACGAGAGCGTCCGCAACAAGGCGGATATCGTCAAAGCCGTCATCAAAATCGAAGAATAATCCGGGAGCCCGGCCTTCGTTGGCCGGGCTGCCGCTATTTCCGGGCATATTTCCGCTTGGTGGCCATGCCGCCCCGGATGTGCCGCTCCTGCTTGTTCCGGTCCAGTACCGCTCTGGCCTGGGCGTAGAGCTGGGGATGGTTCCTGCTCAGCCGGCAGGTGATGTCCTTGTGTACGGTGGATTTGGAAATGCCGAAATGCCGGGCGGCGGCCCGGACGGTGGCACCGGTTTCAATGATGTACACAGCCAGTTCACAGGCTCGCTTCTCAATCGGTTCTGTCATATCGTAACCTCCGATGCTGTGTGCTGGAACAACATTATGCCCCAATGGGGGAGGATATGCGCTCTTGACACCTTCTCCCAAAAGGAATAGAATAGGGAAAACAAAGGAGTGTGAGCCGAAATGATTTATTTTAACAACGATTACAGCGAGGGCTGCCACGAAAAGGTGCTCTCCCGGCTGATTGAAACCAATATGGCCCAGTCTTTGGGCTATGGGGAGGATGAATACTGCGCTGCCGCCGCCGCAAGGATTCGGGCAAAATGCGGCCGGGAGGACATTGCCGTCCACTTTCTGGTGGGCGGAACCCAGGCCAACCTGACGGTGATCGACGCCGCCCTGCGGCCTCACCAGGGAGCCCTGGGCCCGGACACCGCCCACATCAACGTCCACGAAACCGGTGCGGTGGAGGCAACCGGCCACAAGGTGCTGTGGGTGCCCCATCAGGACGGCAAAATCACCGCCGCCCAGGTGGCGGAGACAGTCCGCGCCCACCGCACCAACGGAGCCACCGAGCACACCGTCCAGCCCAAGCTGGTGTACATCTCCAACCCCACGGAGTTGGGAACGCTGTACACCCTGGCGGAATTGGAGGAATTGTCCCAAACCTGCCGGGAGCTGGGGCTGTACTTATTCCTGGACGGCGCCCGGCTGGGGTACGGCCTGGCCGCCCGGGGCAATGATGTGACTCTGCCGGATATTGCCCGACTGTGCGATGTATTCTACATCGGCGGCACCAAGGTGGGCGCCCTGTTCGGCGAGGCGGTGGTCATCACCAACCCGGCTATCAACGAGGATTTCCGCTATCTCATCAAGCAGCACGGCGGAATGCTGGCCAAGGGCCGGCTGCTGGGGGTGCAGTTCGATGCGCTGATGGAGGACGATCTGTATTTCCATATCGCTGCCCATGCCGACCGTCTGGCGGACAGATTGCGGGAGAAATTCCAATCCCTGGGTGTTCCCTTCCTGGTGGAGAGCACCACCAATCAGCTGTTCCCCATTCTGCCGGATGAAATCCTGGAGAAGCTGGCCGGGAAGTATGTGTTCTGTGAGCAGGAGCGGGTGGATGAAACCCATCGGGCCGTCCGGTTCTGCACCAGCTGGGCAACGAGCGAGGAGAATGTGGATGCCCTCTGCGTCGACCTGGACGCGCTGCTGGGCTGAGTCCATTCCTGCCCACAGACGCAAATTGCTGTTTATCGATTACGCCACCGTAGGGGCGGCTATTAGCCGCCCGTGCAGTACAAGCCAAAAATGATGAACCGGGTTGGGCGAATTCGCACAGCACCACGATAAAACTGTAGGGGAGGCTCGCAGCCTCCCGCGCGGTACAAACCCACAATCACGAAACAGATTGGGCGAATTCGTACTGTGTCGGACGTGGTACCATACAACCGAACACGCAGTTTCATAGCGTGGCGGGAGGCTAAGAGCCTCCCCTACAATGGGTACGGATTGCATGCCATTTAACCAAGCGCGCGGTTCCGTTACGTTGCGGGCGGCTGGTAGCCGCCCCTACGGTGGCTGGGCAA
>JALFGI010000076.1 GCA_022777455.1 Clostridiales bacterium
GGACAGAACATCGGCGTGGGATTCCTGGTGGTGCTGTTTGCCATCGGCTTTGTCCTGTTTACCAAAGCCGACCGGCTGAACAAGGAAAGAAAGACCGCCAAGGTCTGACGCTGAACAGGTAAGTTGCAATTTGGCGGGCAGATACGGCAATGCCCCTCTTGGCTCTCCCTTTGGGAGAGCTGGCAGCCGTCAGGCTGACTGAGAGGGTACCGCAGTAAGGTAATAGCACCCGAAATCAAACCATGCGGCCCTCTCAGTCTGCCCCGTAAGGGGCAGCCAGCTCCCCCATAGGGGGAGCCAAGGGGTGCGGCAATTCCGGTTCGCCAAATTACAATTTGGCAGCCAACCGGGAAACATACTCAATTGCATAGAAAAAGACCGTACCGCTGTTTTCAGGCGATACGGTCTTTTTTGCAAAGCGTCAGTCCAGATTTTCCACGATGGTATCCAGCAGTTCTCTGCAGCCGTCCAGCTGTTCCCGGCCGGCTACGATGCAGTGGTTCTCTTCCGCGGCCACGGAGCGCAGGGCAGGGCACAGGCGCAGCAGGTCCTCTGCCCGGCAGTGCAGCAGCTGTTCCCGGCGGCGGAGAGCATCCTCCTGGGTGGTGCCCTTAAAGTGGCGCATTTCCGCCAAACGGATCTTTCCGGCGGCCCCCAGCAGAGGATCGGCATCGGCCATTGCTCCCAGAATGTAGCGGGTCAAATCCTGATTTCCGGCGCACAGCTGCTCCACCACATCGGCGCAGCGGTCAAAATGCCCCAGGGTCTTTCCGGGGGTGGGGTCCCGATAGCTGGTGGCAACCACGTCGCCGCTGCTGTCCCAACGGAAGCCGGTGCCGTAAGCGCCGCCCTTCACCCGGACTTCGTTCCACAGGTGCTCAAAGGTGAGCAGGTTGGAAAGCACATACATCTGCCCGCCAAAAGCCTGCTCCAGCAGCTCTGCGTTGGCGCCCTTGGCGGCGTAGCCCACGCCGGCGGGGATCAGAATACCCTCCCGGCATTTTGCCATGGGTGGGAAGCTGGCCTGCTCCGGGGCGGCTTCACCCTGGGGGAAGGCATGGAGGAACCGGGGGAGCTGATCCTGCCCGCCGGCGGAAAGGCTGACGGTGAGGCGGCTGTGACAGAAGAGCTTCCGGCAAAGCCCCTCCATCCGGGCCATCAGCTGGGAAAGGTCCTCCTCCCGGCACAGGGCATTGATCCAGCGGATGTACTCACAGCCCCCCAGCAGTTCCCGGGCGGCACCAGCGCTGGTCTGCCGGGCGCTGACCCGGAGGGCGGCAAAGCGGTTGCCCATGGAGATGAGGTGCTGCTGGTTGGCGGTCTTTTTCTGCCGCAGCACCTTCTTTACCGTCTCGGTATCCGTAAACCGGGTGGTGTTCAGAATTTCGAGGATCAGATCGGTGGCCTGTTCCCGGTAGGCGGGGAGGCATACGGCCATCATGGAGAGCACCGTGCGGTGATGTTGCGGATCTAGGTGGAACAGGTTCGTTCCGAAGCTCAGTTCGCCGATGCACTGGCGGACGGCGGTTTGCAGCTGGGCGCCGGTGTGGTGCTCTGTCTCCAGGGTGCCCAGCAGGCTGCTCAGCAGAGCCAGCACCGGCATCTCCTCCGGGGTGACGTCGGAGGCATCGAAGTGCAGATTCATGTACACCAGATCCCCGTTCGTCTCATGGACCAGCACCGGAATGCCCTCCTGCCGGGTATCGGTATAGACCAGAGGCGCGGGCTCTTCCGGGATGTCCTTCAGGGACAGCATGGGGATGGTGGCCAGGGCCTCGGGGCTGTCCGGGGTTTGCTGCCAGGCGTGCAGGATTTCAAGTCGGTTTTTGGTGTCTGAGCGCTGCCCTTCTTCCAGCCCGGCCCAATAGGCCTCCACCCGGGCCCGTTCCTGGGCCACCCGCTCCTGACCCAGGGTGGGGGAGGGCACCAGCACGGCCAGGAAGCCGTCGCTCTCGTCCAGCAGCATCTGCCGCAGCAGCTGCTCCAGATAGCCGGAATCCAGTTTCTGGCGCAGCTGGTCCAGCACGGTGCGGTAGCTCAGGTTCTGGGCGGGGTCGCCGCCGTAGAGCCAGGTATCCAGGATGCTCAGGCACTCCACCAGACCCCGGGGATAGCCGTAGTTGTCCCGGTCCAGGAGCCGGAAGGCCAACGTGTTGTAGCAGCCCAGCAGCCGTTCCCGGTCCAGGCCGGTTTTCAGGATGTCCTCCACGGTGGCGTGGATCACCGCTTTGACCTGAGGCAGCTTCTCCTCCCGGGTGTCCCACACCTGCCAGCCGAACCAGGCCTGCTGCATTCCGTCGTTGAGCTCCACCCGCATGTCCGCTCCGAGACCGGCATCCAGAATTGCCCGCTTCAGGGGCGCTTCGGTATCGCCTGCCAGGTAGTCCGCCAACAGACTGGCCGCATGGAGGGTTACCGGGTCGTCGAAGCCGCACAGAAGCTTTCCAAAGGAGAATATGGTTTTCTCCGAAGCGTCCTCCGCCGGGCTGATTTCATATTCGACTCTGGCCTCGCGGTAGGGCAGCTTTTCCTCCATGGGGATGGGAAATACCAATTCCTGCCGGGTATAGGCGCAGAGGTATCCGTCCAGCAGGGCAAGGGCATCGTCCAGGTCGATGTCCCCGTCCAGCAGGATCAATGCGTTGGAGGGATGGTAGTATTTGGTGTGCTCGGAGACGAACTGCTCATAGGTCAGTTCAGGGATATGGGCTGGGTCGCCGCCGGAGCAGTGGCGGTAGCAGTTGTTGGGAAAAAGGTGCTCCATCATGGCCCGCTCCATCACCCGACTGGCATCGGAGAAGGCCCCCTTCATCTCGTTGTACACCACGCCCTGGAACATGGGGCTGCCGTCTGCGTCAAATTCCAGCCGCCAGCCCTCCTGCCGGAAGATTTTGGGGTCCTTCCTGGCGTTGGGATGGAGTACGGCATCCATGTAGATGTCCATCAGGTTGCGGAAATCCTGCTTATTTCGGCTGGACACGGGGTAGACCGTTTTGTCCGGGTAGGTCATAGCGTTGAGGAAGGTCTGCAGGGAGCTTTTCAGCAGCTCCACAAAGGGCTCCTTCACCGGGTATTTTTCACTGCCGTTCAGCACGGAGTGCTCCAGAATGTGGAAAACGCCGGTGGAATCCGTGGGGATGGTACGGAAGCCTATGGCAAAGGTCATGTTTTCATCCGGCCGCTGGAGCCAGGAAAGTTTCGCGCCGCTCTTCGGGTGCTCCATTTCCCAAAGGAATCCCTGCATTTCCGGGATCTCCCGTACCCGGGTCAGGGTGAAGTGGTTTTTCTCTATGATTCTCTCTGTCACGGTGGTGACCTCCTGTATTCTATCTGTCTTGTGAGCGGCACCCCGATGCGCCAGCCCAAAGGAAAATTGTTATTTTGGGGGCAGATACGGCAGCACCTCTTGGCTCTCCCTTTGGGAGAGCTGTCAGCCGAACAGGCTGACTGAGAGGGTACCGCAGTAAGATAACAGCACCCGAAATCAAACTATGCTGCCCTCTCAGGGGCGCCCCTTACGGGGCAGCCAGCTCCCCCATAGGGGGAGCCAAGGGGTGCGCCGGTTCCGGTACCCTAAACAACAATTTGCCTGCTTGTTACATGAAACTTTTATTTTCTAATTTCAGGATGAATTTGACCACATTCAGGGCACACCGCTGGGCCTCGGCCCGGGTGATACCGTTGGGATCGGAAAGGGAGGACAGCAGTGTACG
>JALFGI010000078.1 GCA_022777455.1 Clostridiales bacterium
GGCCGGTGGCAGGGACAATCTCCTGGGCAACCAAGACTTCGTTACACACGGAGCAGTGCTTGCCCTCCGTCAGGCCCGTTTCGGTGCAGGTGGGTGCGACGGCTACATCGATGACCTCGGTGTGGCCGGTGGCAGGGACAATCTCCTGGGCAACCAAGACTTCGTTACAAACGGAGCAGTGCTTGCCCTCCGTCAGGCCCGTTTCGGTGCAGGTGGGTGCTACGGCTACATCGATGACCTCGGTGTGGCCGGTGGCAGGGACAATCTCCTGGGCAGCCAAGACTTCGTTGCAAACAGAGCAGTGCTTGCCCTCAGTAAGGCCCGTTTCCGTACAGGTGGGTGCCACAGCTGCATCAATGACTTCGGTGTGACCCTTGGCGGGGACAACCTCCTGGGCAACCAGGACTTCGTTGCAGACAGAGCAGTGCTTGCCCTCCGTCAGGCCCGTTTCCGTACAGGTGGGTGCCACGGCTGCATCGATTACTTCGGTGTGGCCGGTGGCAGGGACAATCTCCTGGGCAACCAGGACTTCGTTGCAGACAGAGCAGTGCTTGCCCTCCGTCAGGCCCGTTTCGGTACAGGTGGGTGTCACAGCTGCATCAATGACCTCGGTGTGGCCCTTGGCGGGAATTTCCTCCTGGGCGGTCAGAATCTCACCGCAGACGGAGCAGTGGCTTCCCTCGGTGAGGCCGGTTTCGGTACAGGTAGCAGCCTTGGCAGAATCCGTCACCACAGTGTGTGTTTCCCCGCCAGTACACGCCATTTCTACCCAGGTAACACTGCCGCCATAACTGTTACGGATGGAACTGTTCCACGTTGTATTCCCTTTCGGGTAATAGGCAGTTACAGCGTTATTGAAGATATTGGAGTATCCTGTAATGCCGTTCCCCTGGAAATACACCGTTTTCAAATCCGTGCAGTCAGAAAAAGCATATGGATCAATAGAAGTGACGTTTTGTGGGATTGTGACGGAACTCAGGCTGCTGCAATAGCGAAATGCGCCACTGCCAATGGATGTAAGGCTATTGGGCAGTGTTACGGATGCCAGGCTGGTACATTTGTAGAAGCAACCGTATCCAACGGTTTCGATTCCCTCCGGAATGGTAATCTCACTCAATCCGGTGCACTCCGTAAAAGCCCAATATCCATAGGAAGTAATATTTTTTGAAAGCGTGACAGCTTTTAGGCCACTGCAGCAAGCAAAACAATGCGCTCCAAGGGATGTTACACTGTCGGGAATTGTAACAGAAGAAACGGAGGTACAATCATAGAATGCGTAATTGCCAATGGAAGTAATGTCACCTGAGAAAAGAATGGATGTGATGCTGCTCTGATACTTGTACCATGGCATGGAATTTGAAACATAATCCATCATCTCCCCGCTGCCGGTGATTGTAAGCACACCATCACCGGTAAGAGTATAGGTTAAATTATCACCATCGGCACCGCAATTCCCATAATTCAGGAGCGTGCCGTCCACACAAACAGCGGGGAAATACCACCGAATGTTTCTCCACTGTTCCATCGTACCTGCATAGGTAGCGGACTCCAAGCCGGAACAATCCGTAAATGCGTCGCTTCCTATAGAGGTAACACTGGTGGGAATTGAAACGGAAGTCAGGCCGCTGCATCCATAAAATGCGCAGGCACCGATGGATACGATTCCTTCGGGAACGGTAAGAGAAGTCAGTCCGGTACAATGGCCGAATGCGTATTTTCCGATGGATGTGACACTGTCGGGGATAGATAAAGAGGTCAGCCCGGAGCAATCATAGAACGCCCAGTCCCCGATCGAAGTGATACCCGTTGTCAGGTTGAGGGCTGTAATGGTACCCCGGTAGTCATTCCATGGGACATAATCCGGGCTCGCGTGGTAGGCCATCGCACCGGTGCCGGTGATGGTAAGGACGCCATCGGTGGTGAGCTCCCAGGTCAGGTTTTTACCGCAGGTGCCGCTGGCAACAATCGTTCTTTCAACTCTGGCCGTCAGGCTAATGTCCCCGGTGATGGGAGTGGAAATATCAAATTCACTGTCATTCAGGAATAATTTGAGATTGGCATCCTCTAATGTCAGGTTCATCTGCCTGTTATGGGTGACGTACAGAGTTTCCGCAATCTCTCCCGTGATTGTCACTTTATGAACCTGGTTGGCAGAGGTGAGCAAGACGGGGTATGGGTCAGTTCCAATAACCTGGCCAAAATAGTTACCCATATCATACGCGACACTGCCGTCTGACAGGCTGCCTACTTTTGTTCCGGTTTTGCTGGGGTCATTCCAGAGCATGCCACCTTCGTAGCCGTCTTTGGAAAAATAGCAATTATCAAAGCGATTATTTGAAATACGACCGATGGGATCTCCATATCCATCGCTGCTGTGCGTCAGCGTTCCTCCATTCAGGCAGTTGGAGTAGCGATTACCTGATCCTCCGGCGATACCAGCCGCAAAGAAAGTGCTTATCTGTCCATAGTTTGCGCAGCCAGTGAAGGTGGAACCGGATGCTTCACCACTAATACCACCCAAGTAGGAAGAACCGTTTTCTTCAGAATAAGCATTTCCTGAAACATTCGCATAGTTGATACAACTGGTAACCGTTGCACGGGTGAGTTCACCCGCAATACCGCCAGCCCATGTGACATTATTTCCCGCATTGATATACACAGAATTCGTGCATCTTTCAATTGTGATACCTATTCCGCCATGGGCATAGCCTACAATACCGGCCAGATCGCGAATCCAGGCATCATCTGAATCAATGCCGGTGATCGTTCCGCTGAGGGCATGACAGTTCCGAATTACAATCTGTCCGCTGGTATGGTCCGCAACAGCCGCAATACCGGCCAGGTATGGCCCACCGGAAAGGTTTACGGATGCCACATTCACATTCTCGACCTGGGCACCACCGCCGAGGTAGGCGAACAATCCCAGATAGGAACCGGTGCCTGAGATACCGGAGATGGTATAACCCTGTCCGTTAAAAATTCCACAGAATTTCGTGGCCTCTGTGCCGATGGGCGTCCAGGTTCCAGACAAAGTGATATTGCCGGTAAGGGCAAAATAGGTATTTGCCTGCGCATTCCCATCATATGTGCTCTGCGCAAGGGCGCGAAGATCATCTTCATTATGGATGAGATAAGGGCTGGAGGCAGTTCCGGTTCCGTCCCATGCTGCAGCGACCAAAGAATTGAAATACTCAAACAGAGGGCCAAAGGTTTCCTCCGCATTGGAAATCTGTGCCTTCTGATCATCGGTGAGGGCATCGTAGACAGTATAGACAGTCTGCACCTGGTTGTAGGCCTCCAGCTGCTCCTCCATGGGCATGGCCTGGACTTCCTCCAGGGTGGGCAGGTCGTCGATCAGGGCCTGAACCGCTTCAACGTCTGCAGCGCTCCCGGTTCCCTGGTTACCCGTGCTGTCCAGAGAATCAAAGTATTCCAGCAGGGGCAACAACACAGCCTCCGCGTTGGGAATCAGGGCTTTCTGGGCGCCGGTGAGGGCATTGTAGGCATTCAGGGCCGCCTGCAGCCGATTATAAACCGCCTGCTGTTCCTCCGCAGTCATGGCCCGGAGTGCCTCCACGGTGGGAAGCTCTGCGATCAGCGCGGCCACGGCATCGGCAGCAGCCTGGTCCGCCGCTGCCTGTTGGCATTCGGCGCACTGGTAGGCGCAGGGAGACTCCGGGATTTCTGCCGCATAGCCGCAGGAAGCATCATGGACATGATGGCAATCGGGGATCACAACCACGCAGCCGCTTTCCACGGAGCAGACGTGGGTGCAGACACTTTCCGCTGCGCCTTCCGCATAGCCGCAGTCCCCATGGACATGGGTGCACTGGGTGACGGTTTGATAACAGCCCGCGTCACACACATGGGTGCAGGGACTTCCCGCCACGCCGGCGGAATAGCCGCACTCCGGTGTGTGCTGGGTGTGGTGCGGGCACAGCCCGTCAATTTCCGCGGCGTGGGCCGGAACTGGGATATAACCCAGCACCAGCACGCAGGCCAGCAGACCGCAAAGCATCCGCTTCAACATCTTTTGCTTCATTTCACTGCCTCCGATTTTCAAATGGTTTTCGGGCGATGGGGTTTATCCGGGAAAAGGGAATTGCCGCTCCCCGCCCGGTTCCTGTCTGGAGCCCACCGCCCAAAAGGGCATACCTTTCATGTTACAATTATAGCACACTTTTCCAGTTTGTCCATGGTAATTCGGAAGTCACCGGCTGTTCACGCTGCTTTCCATACAAATGAAAAGGACCCAGGCCGGCACAAATGCTTACCTGAGTCCTTTTTCGTATTCTTCTGTTACCCTTCGGCATCCTCCTGCCAGGTGCGCTCGCTGATGATGTAGCGGGGTCTGCGTTTTGTTTCCATGTAAATCTTGCCCACATATTCCCCAATCACGCCCATGCAGATCAGCTGGACGCCGGAAACAAAGCAGATAATGCAGGTCATACTGGCCCAGCCGCTGACGGAATTGCCGGCGAGGGCTGTAACCAGCGCCCAGATGACACCAATGAAGCTGATGACCGCAACAAAGATTCCAAAGCCCGTAATCATCCGCAGGGGCTTGACGGACAGGCTGGTAATGCCGTCCACAGCCAGCGCCAGCATCTTCGACAGCGGGTAATGGCTTTCTCCCGCGATGCGCTCGTGGCGTTCGTAGGCCACCGTGGTGTTCTTGAAACCCACCAGCGGAATCATTCCCCGCAGGAACAGATTGACCTCCTCAAAGCCCGCAAACTCCTGCAGCACCCGGGCGCTGAGCAGCCGGTAGTCCGCATGGTTGAATACCACCTCGGCCCCCATCAGGTTCAGAAGCTTATAAAAGCTCTCCGCGGTGAAGCGCTTGAAGAACGTATCCGTCTGCCGTTTGCTGCGGACACCGTAAACAACCTCGTACCCTTCCAGATACCGCTCCACCATTTCGTCCATGGCGTTGATGTCATCCTGGCCGTCGCAGTCAATGGAAATGGTAATATCGCATTTATCCCTGGCTTCCATGAGCCCGGCCAGCACCGCATTCTGGTGGCCCCGGTTCCGGCTCTGGCTGATGCCGATGTAATGGGGGTCCTGTTCCGCCAGACCGCAGATGATCTCCCAGGTTTTGTCCCGGGAACCGTCATTCACAAAAAGGACTCTGCTGTCGACGCTGATTTTCCCCGCTGCCGCAAGCCGGTTGATTTTGTCAAGGAACATGGGAGCTGTAACGGGAAGAACCTCTTCTTCGTTATAGCAGGGGATAACGATCCACAAAATTGGATTCTGTCTTTGCATTTTCATGTTTCTTCTCCTTTTCTTTCCGTTTTACGCCGGATTTCCGCCAAATTCCCGTCCACAGATTCTCAAAGCCAAGGGTCGCCAGAATGCAGTAAACAGGTACGTACAAAAACAGATACCGGGCTCTCACCTCAAACAGCATCTGGAATAACGTCAAGCCCACAATTGACAGGGTTAGAATATTCAGATCAGCCTGATTTTCCTCCGTCTGCCTGACAAAGCCCGCAGCAAAAGCAAACAGCAAAACGCCGATCCAGACAATCTGCTCGATTGTTTTCAATATTTCGTGCCGGCTTCCGTCAGAATAGAAGATCGATTTCAGAAAAGGAGCCATCCATGTATTGACATCATCCATAACCCGTGCATAAAAATCGCCTTCCATCCCCCAGGCGAATGTGCCATCGTGATATGTGGTCAGCAGTTTTCTGGAAAGATGGCACATATAGCGCAGGAAACCCATATCTCTGAGCCGCTGGATGCTTTCTTCAATATTTGCAGCCGTCCGTTCCTTGCTTGTCGCAAATGAGTTGGAAAAATCCACATCCTGCGGAGCGTATATCCCGCCGCGGCTTTCGTTCAACCCCATCATAAAGAAATGGGACATACCAAACTCTGCTTGCGGATTCAGCTTCACGCCAATGCGCTCATATTGCTTAATCAGCGCACTTGACCCCACCGAAAGGCACAAGCACGCAAGCACAACCAGGATAACAGGCTTTAAAAACTGACACAGCTTCCTTTCCTTGCAGAAATTGAAACATTCAGTCATGACAATTGCAATGAGCATAATGGCGCATTGCGGTTTGATCAAATAGCCAACGCAGCAAACCATCACAGCGGCGATCTGGCCGGCCCATTTGCGCCGGGTATTCCTGGCAGGCTTTGTATACAGGTAATAGGTCAGAATGGGGAACAGAATTCCCAGGGAATCGGAATAGCAAACGGACATCCACGGCGACAAACCACACAGCACCACCACAGCCAGAAATCCGCCAAACGCATATTTCCGCTTCACATGCAGCGCCAGCACTTTATAAACCAGGAAACAGGCGCCGGAAATGGTGATGCAGTCCAGAATAATCGCGGGCATCATGGCGTAATCTTCCGAAAAAACGCAAACGGCACTGTTCGGCTTCAGGCAGGCAACATCCAGAAAAAACAGCAGCAAATTATTGGGGTACATGGAAAAATAGGATTGGGACCAGCTTGCATCCCCCTGCAGCCACGCCGATGCCAGGTCCACCGTCACACCCGGGTCCCAGCTGTTTGTGAAATAAATGTTGTAGCTGATGCAGATTTCGGATGCCAGCAAACACAGCGTGACCCACAGGGCCGCCCGATCAAATACCCGGTCCGGAATCGCCGGTTTTCCCAGCCTGTGTCCACTCCGCGTCCAAAGCCGGCGAACCAGGAAAGCAATGCCTGCGACCAGCAAAATATACGTCGCAATTACAATATTGGGCAGGAAAAACTCCTTTTTACAGGCATATGGCATCCACTGAAAAAACAAAATCAGAATCAGTACCACTGCCATCACAAAAAGGAACAGAATTCTGCTCAAGCGATATAATACTTTTCCCATGCCGATTCTCCTGTCAAACAAAAATACCCCCAGCAGCGCACGCAATGATCCCCATTCAGGCTCCAAAAGCACAGGCGTAATGCTCCCGCTGCCCGGCGGAGCCATCGTGAACGGGAATATCCATCAAACATGATGCAGCAAAAAATACAGATATGACGGATGATTCGGTTATTTCTTCAGATACTCCTGCAATTCCGGCTCGGCAACGCCGCCGAACATTTCGATAATGCTTGCATTGCGGCCTTCAATCCAGGCTTCCCAATCGCCATATTTCTGATCCAGTTTCGGAATTCGGTCGTCCAGGAAGCTTTCAATCTGATCGTAACCGTAGCCCGGAATTTCGGTGCCCCAGCGGGCTTGCTCTCTTTCAAAGATCTTTTCCGGAATCAAATCCCGGAAGGCGTTGAATTCCGCCATAATATGCTCTTTGGTCAGCAGCTCCTGCCGCAGCTGGAAATACCGCTCCGCCAGCTGCTGCCCGAAGTTGTTTTCCAGTCTGAAAAACAGCTGGTTACCGAAAAGCATGATTTCCTCATTTTCGTAGTCATAGCATTTCTTCCCGGTGAAATAGGTTCCCCAGCTGGTATCCAGGTCGTACAGGCTGGGATACCATTTTTCACCGTCATAGGTGGCAAGAAGCATATTCTTAGCCACATTATCGTTGAGGTAGGCAAAATCCGCCAGAATATAATAGTTCAGCGCCGCATCCAGGTCCAGATGGGCATTGAAACCGGCAACAAATTCCTCGGTCGTGGTATCATTGACAAAATGGTACAATTCCTTCAGCTTGTCCAGGGTCGCGTCGCCCTCCTCACCGGCCTCAACAGACCACATTTTGGAATCCGGCTCCGCCCAGAACAGAGCGCTGGGCTCCCATCCCTCGCAGCCGAATACAATGTGATCGGGATTGTCGCTGTCCATGCCGAACTGCCAGGTACCCTTGGGGATGTTGAAGGTGTACAGCCCCAGGAATTCTCCATTGGTGTAGATTTCCACCGGAAAGCCATCCACCAGGCCGCTGCAGGGGGCATCCGGAAGGACACCGTATTTCTGCTGCACCTGGGCGGCCAGCTTTGCGGTGACCACATTCCGGGCATGGGTCTTGTCAATCCAGTTTGCTTTCAGGCAGTATTTGCTCTGAGGGCCCCAACCCATATCCACTTCCAGCTTCCGTGCGCAGGCTTCGTCGTGATAGAAGGTGACGGTATAGTTCTTTTTCTCATAGCCCAGGCTGGAAGTGCCCTGGATTTTGATGAGGGCAAATCCCGTAAAAATCTGGTCCTGTCCGGTATACTGGAAATAGATTTTTCGCACATCCGACTTTTCGTACATATGAGAGATATTTCCCCGGAAGTACAGCTTGGGGATATCGATTTGCTGCGCATGGGCTTTGAACGGGATCGCGCACAGCGCCAGCACCAGCAGGAAAGCACACAGACCCGATAATTTCTTTTTCATTTTACTTCCTCCTCTATCGTTCCCGCCTACGCGGGTTGTTTCCAGGCATCAGGCTGATGCGTTACAGGTGCTGTATGAACCTCCGGGCCAGCCTGAAAAAGACTCCGTAGCGCTGCTCCAGGCGGCGATATTGCTGTTCCCGCTCTTCCCGCCGCCGGGCTTCCTCATCCACAATCGACTGGAGATGGGTGCACCAATCCTGCAGCTCTCCGATCCGGCTCTCCCGGGCTTTCAGCTGCCGGGCATCCTCGTCCACAATCGACTGGAGATGGGTGCACCAATCCTGCAGCTCTCCGATCCGGGTTTCCCGGGCTTTCAGCTGCCGGGCGTCCTCGTCCACAATCGACTGGAGATGGGTTCACCAATCCTGCAGTTCTCCGATCCGGCTTTCCCGGGCTTTCAGCTGCCGGGCGTCCTCATCCACAATCGACTGG
>JALFGI010000346.1 GCA_022777455.1 Clostridiales bacterium
TTCCGTGAGGTAGATGGTTTGAAAGGGAAAGAGGGACATATAGGCAAGGTAAAACAGTCCATAGGTAATTCCCAGACGAAGGGATGTATTTGCTTTCATGGAATGAGCCTCCTGGAAATTTTTTGGAATAACCATATGAAATTATTCATAAGAATACTATACTCCTCTTTCCGGGAAATGGCAACTGAAACATTGCCGCGTAATCAGGGATTGACCCAGGGGACAGCCCCCTGACGAATATCATCGGATGGACTGCTTTTTCAGCCATCATAACAGGACGCTCCTTGCAGGGATTCAAAATGCAGTGCTGGAAATGATTGCTGTTCCAATTTGGAAAAAATATGGTATGATGGAAGAAAGGAAGTGAGAAAATGGCGAATTTGCTGCACAAGACGGACCTGCTGGAGCGGGCGATCTACCATGAAATCTGCCGCCGGGATGGGGTGAAGGCCCGGGAACTGGGAAAATGCGTTCCCGCGGACGCTCGCCGGATCAATCAATATCTCTATGGCGCTCCCTTCCTGAAGGAGCTGTGCTATCAGGACGAAAACTACTGCTGGCATGGCCTGATTCGCCAGTCCCGGCCCCACCACGGCCTGGGAAATTTCTGCGGCTACTACGGCACCGTTTCGGACTTTCTGACCCTTTCGGAGCAGCAGTGGCTGGAGGCGATGGAAGCCGGCTGCCGCAGCAACGGCCGGAACCTGAATGATACCCGGGGCCTCTACCATTCCTTCCGGGACTGCCGGGAGGTAATGGCGCGCCTGTTTGCCGACCTGCAGGGGGTGTACGCCCCGGACTGGGAGATTGGGTTTGAACTGCGCATCAAGCGGGCAAGATACATTCGCATCTACGCGGACGTGCTGGTGATCACTGAAAACAAAGTGTTTGTCCTGGAATTCAAGATGAAGGATGTGATTGAGCCGGAGGAAGTGCTCCAGGCTGCCAAATATGTGGAATTCCTGGAGGTGCTCTTCGGCCCGGACTACGATGTGATTCCCGCTCTGGTGCTCACCCGGGCCAGGGATTTATACACCTACGCCCCCATCCCCGGGACGGACGGCGCAATGCCCGTATGCGCGGGGGATATGCTTTTCAACCTGTTTGACGAATACATGGGGTTTTTGCGGCATTGACCCGGCCTTTTTGTACAGAGAATAGAATTCACCGCAAAACGTTGACAAACCACCGCCGTTGTTGTAAAATTCCAAGTTGGGGAAATGTGTCGATTTTCCAGATTCACACCGGACTTTTCCCCGGGAAAACATAGAAAAACCAAGCCATCGCTATCTGATGGCGAAAATAAACAGGAGGATTACGAACCATGGAGAAGCTGCAGCAGCTGTATGAAGGCAAGGCCAAGAAGGTCTTCGCTACCGACGATCCCGAGAAGCTGATTGTGGAGTACAAGGACGATGCCACCGCCTTCAACGGCCTGAAGAAGGGAACCATCAAGGGCAAGGGCGTCATCAACAATCAGATGTCCAACCGTCTGATGGCCTACCTGGAGAAGCAGGGTGTTCCCACCCACTACATCCAGGAAATCAACGAGCGGGAGACCATCGTGAAGAAAGTTTCCATCGTGCCCCTGGAAGTGATTGTCCGCAACATCTCCGCCGGTTCCTTCGCCAAGCACTACGGCGTGGAAGAGGGTATCGTGTTCGATCAGCCCACCATTGAGTTCTCCTACAAGAATGATGAATTGGGTGACCCCCTGCTGAACCACTATCATGCCCTGGCCCTGAAGCTGGCCACTGCCGAGGAGATTGCCACCATCGAAAAGTATGCCTTCAAGGTCAACGACGTGCTGAAGGCCTTCTGGCTCTCCGCCGGTGTGACCCTGGTGGACTTCAAGCTGGAGTTCGGCCGCCTGAGCGACGGCACCATTGTCCTGGCCGATGAGATCAGCCCCGACACCAGCCGCCTGTGGGACGTGAAGACCCACGAGAAGCTGGACAAGGACCGCTTCCGCCGGGATCTGGGCGGCGTGGAGGAAGCCTACGCGGAGATCATGAAGCGTATGGAAGCCACTCTGGGTTAATGGTGACAAAATATGGGAAATTGTGCAATTGTAGGCATCAACTGGGGTGACGAGGGCAAGGGCCGCATGGTGGACCTGCTGACCCAGGATTATGATGTGGTTGTTCGGTATCAGGGCGGCGGCAATGCCGGCCATACCGTCATCAATGAATTCGGTAAATTTGCCCTGCACCTGCTGCCCTCCGGCATTTTCCGCCAGGGCGTGGTGAACATTCTGGGCAACGGCGTGGCCTTGGACCCGGAGAACCTGTGGAAGGAAATGCAGGAAGTCCAGGCCCAGGGCGTGGCGCTGACCCCCGACAATCTGAAGATCAGTGACCGGGCCTCTCTGCTGATGCCCTGGCACCGGGATCTGGACGGCCTGGAGGAAGCCCGCCTGGCCGACAAGAAGTTCGGCTCCACCAAGCAGGGCATTGCCCCCTTCTATGCCGATAAATTCTCCAAGAAGACCGTTCTGGCCGGTGAGCTGCTGTACCCCGAGCACCTGAAGGCTCATCTGCAGGACCTGCTGGAGTGGAAGAACCTGACCCTTACCCGGGTCTACGGCGCTGAGCCTGTGACCATGGAGGATCTGGAAAAATGGCTCAATGACTACTGCGAGAAGATCAAGCCCTACATCTGCGACACCGGAGTGTTCCTGCGGGATGCCCAGGCCCAGGGCAAGAAGATTCTCTTCGAGGCCCAGCTGGGCGCCCTGCGGGACCTGGACTACGGCATCCACCCCTACACCACCTCCTCCAACCCCATTGCCGCCTATGCCCCGGTGGGCTCCGGCATGCCCAATGTGAAGATCGATGAAGTGGTGGGTGTGGTCAAGGCCTATTCCAGCTGCGTGGGCGAGGGCCCCTTTACCTGCGAAATGTTCGGCGAGGAAGCGGACAAGCTCCGGGAAGCCGGCTTTGAGTACGGCGCCAAGACCGGCCGTCCCCGCCGGGTGGGCCCCATCGACATCGTGGCCACCCGCTACGGTGTGAGATGCCAGGGTGCCACCAACATTGCCCTGACCAAGATGGACGTGATGGGCTATATGGAGAAAATACCCGTTTGCGTGCAGTACGAGGTGAACGGCGAAAAGACCGACGAGTTCCCCTTCCCCTGCCTGCTGGCTTATGCCAAGCCCGTGATGGAGTACCTGGAGGGCTGGAAGTGTGACATTTCCTCTATCCGCAATTGGGAGGATCTGCCCGAGGCCGCCAAGCGCTA
>JALFGI010000080.1 GCA_022777455.1 Clostridiales bacterium
TGTTGTCGTTACACTCCTGGGTACCGCTCGGTTCGTTTTTGCACGCCGTGATTGGATAATGCGTCATTTTTCCTGTGCAGAAACGTTACCGGGCGCTGCCCAGGAGTCCCGGATTTCACACCAGCCCGGTGCGCCATTGGCCGCGGGCCCTGCCCGCCAAATTACAATTTACCAATTTGCTTCCGGGAGCCGGCTGCTGCGCTTCAGTATATCAGAATGGAGCGAAAAGCGCAAGAATTGCCTGGAAAAATCCGTTGCTTTTTTCCCGGATTGCGGTATAATGGTCGGGATTGGAGGATTATGATATGACAACACAGGAGTATAGAGAAAAGTCCCCGCTGCGGATTTTCCTGGGCTATTTTGGTGCCCACAAGCGGCTCTTTGCCATGGATATCTGCTGCGCCCTGGGCATTGCGGCCATCGACCTGGCCTTCCCTCTGGCCACCCGGCAGGCCCTTTACGATCTGCTGCCCAATGAAAAATATGCCGTGTTCTTCACCGTCATGGCAATTGTGGTGGCCTTTTATGTGCTGCGGGCGTTCTTGAATTATATTGTCTGCTACTTCGGCCACACCTTCGGCATCCGGGTGGAGGCGGACATCCGCCGGGACCTGTTCCGGCATTTGCAGGAGATGAGCTTTGATTTTTACGATTCCAACCGTACGGGTGCGCTCATGAGCCGGCTGACCGCGGACCTGTTTGAGCTGACGGAGCTGGCCCACCACGGCCCGGAGGATCTGATCACCTCGGTGATCACCATCATCGGCGCGCTGATCGTCATGGCCACCATCCGCTGGGAGCTGGCCCTGGTGGTGGCGGCGCTGATCCCCATTTTCCTGATTGTGGTGTTCTCCCTGCGGGGCAGAATGGGCCGGGCCTCGGTGCAGGTGAAGCAGAAGGTTGCCCACATCAATACGGAAATCGAGTCCAGCCTCTCCGGCATCCGCACCGCCAAGGCCTTTGCCAACGAGGCGGTGGAGTCCGCCCGGTTTAATGCTGCCAACGACCAGTTCAAAACCTCCAAGCGGGAATTCCACAAGGCCATGGGCATGTTCAACAGCTCCATGGAATTCTTCCTCACCAGCATGAACGTGGTGGTCATTGCCGTGGGCGGCTATATGATCATGAAAAACAAGCTGGACTACCGGGATCTGGTCACCTTCAGCCTGTATATCGCCACCTTCGTCTCTCCCCTGCGCAAGCTTTCCAGCTTCTCGGAAATGCTGGCCAACGGCTTTGCGGGCCTGAATCGGTTTGTGGAGATCATGCGCACGGAACCCACCGTTCAGGATGCCCCGGATGCCACGGCTCTTACAGATGTCCGGGGAGAGATCACCGTGAAGGATGTGTCCTTTGCGTATGACGGGGACCTGGCGGTGCTGCATCATGTGGATTTGCAGGTTTCCCCGGGGGAGACCATTGCCATCGTCGGCCCCTCCGGCGGCGGCAAGAGCACCCTGTGCCAGCTGATCCCAAGGTTTTATGACGTGACGGAGGGCAGCATCCTCATTGATGGCCGGGATATCCGCACCGTCACCCAGCGCAGCATCCATGAGAACATCGGCATCGTGCAGCAGGATGTGTTCCTCTTCGCCGATACGATTTTTGAAAACATCCGCTATGGCTGCCCGGAGGCCACCGAGGAACAGGTGATTGAGGCGGCGAAAAAGGCGGAGATTTACGAGGACATCCTGGCTATGCCTGCGGGCTTCCAGACCTATGTGGGGGAGCGGGGCACCCTGCTCTCCGGCGGCCAGAAGCAGCGGGTGGCCATTGCCCGGATCTTTTTGAAAAATCCCCCCATCCTGATTCTGGATGAGGCCACCTCCGCCCTGGACTCCGTCACCGAGGCGAAGATCCAGCGGGCCTTCGACGCGCTTTCCCAGGGCAGAACCACCCTGATCATCGCCCACCGCCTGAGCACCATCCGCAACGCCACCCGCATCGTGTCCGTTGCCGACGGTGTGATCAAAGAATGCGGCACCCATCAGGAGCTGCTGGAAAAAGGCGGCATCTATTCCGAACTGTACCGCACCCAGAACGCCCTTGCACTGGAAGCAATGCAGTAATCAAAAATCCGCTGCAGACCGAACTGCAGCGGATTATTTTACCTTTAACGGTTATCAACGTCAGCCTTCTGAATCCTTTTCCGGATACTCCCGTTCCAATTTGCTCCGGTGCAGCTTTCCGCTGGATGTATACGGGAGCTTTTCGCCGTAAATCCAGGTGTCTCTCATCCGGCGGTAATAGGGCTGGAGGCTGTTGTAGGTGGCAATGGATTGCAGGATACCCTCCTCTGTGGCACCCTTTTCGGGGGCCACCACCGCGATCAGCCGTCCATCCACGTAGATGACGGCGGCTTCCTTCACCCCCGGCAGGGCGGACAGCTCCCGGTCCACGTCCGGGCAGAAGACCTTTTCTCCGTTCTCCATGACGATCATGTTCTTCTTCCGGCCGATCAGATGCAGCCGGCCCTGGTCATCCAGATAGCCCATGTCGCCGGTGTGGACGGTTCCGTCCCGGAGGGTGGCGGCGGTGGCTTCCGGGTCTTTGTAGTATTCCCGGAAATGATAGGGGTCGGTGACCAGAATCTCTCCGTCATCCGCAATCCGGATTTTCACAAAGGGATGCAATGTGAGCACATCCACATCGTCCTGGGGCAGATTGTCTCCGATTCCGCAGGGGAGCTCCGAGCTGCCGTATTGATTCTGGGCAATTATCCCCAGACTGCGCACGGAGGCCGCCAGCTCGTTGGGGAACCTGCTGCCGGATACCATAATGGATTTTGTCCCATAGGACAACGCGTTTTTCTTTAGAAGGAACTCCACTGCGCTGGGGACAAGGACGATTCTGTCCGGCCTGATTTTCCTCACATCGGAAAGCAGGTTTTTCATGGAGCTGATCATGATCCTGCAATTTGCATGATGATAAAAGCACAGCATGGCAAAGCCGTAGGAATGATGGTAGGGAAGGGGATGAAGCACAACATCTCCCTCACAGTACACGGCCAGATCCTTCTGGGCGGCGGCATGGCCGGCAATGCTGGAAGTGGGCGTTACCACGGCTTTGGAGTTCTGGGAGGTGCCGGAGGAGAAAAAGATTGCCTCTCCCTCTTTCCAGGTTTCCGTGTTTTCCTGTATGGCGCTGTCTTCCGGTTCCCGCCAATAGCGGGAAAGGGCAATCTGGGGCATCCGGCTGGCAATCAGGTCCCAGAGCTGGGGCAGAGCCTCGTCGATTACCAGCAGATCAAGATCGGTTCTGCGGATGGCGGACAGAAGGTCCTCCTCCGGAAGCAAGGGGTCCAGCATGGCCACGGTGATTTCTGCGGCAAGGATGCCAAAAGCGTTACAGATCCATTCATAAGAGTTTGAACCTAAAATTCCCACCCTGTGAAAGCCCAGGGGCAGAAAATGGGCTCTGCAGCCGTCCACCTGGTGGAAAAACGCTGCGTGTGTCACCGGGCGCAATTGATTTCCGTCCCGGAGCAGAAATGCGGTCTGTTCCGGATGGTGGATTTTGTTGTATTCGATGCTGCGAAACAGCATCCGTTCTTCCGTATGACCCATCATAGCATGTACTCCCTCTTTGTAAAAGGAATTATACCCCCTTTTCCTGAAGGACGTGAAGCAGGTCCCCCACGGTCACCAGGCGCTGGATTTCCAGCTCCGTGATGTGGATGTTGAATTCCGATTCAATTTCGGAAATCAGGGAGAAAAAGTCCAGACTGGACAGCTCCAGGTCGTCCAGGAAGCGGCTTTCTTCGGTAATCAGGCTGGGGTCCACTTCTTCACAGCAGTCCTGAATGATTTCCAATACGGTATCCATCATTGAGCCTCCTAGTCAAAAATATCGCTTTATATTTTCCGCTCCACCATCGAATGAACCAAATGCCGGAGCTTTTCTTCAAACCGGGGCAGATGCCTTTCTTTGCTTTCTGGCTTTCCGGATTCTTTTGTCAAACAGGTTGATCAGATAACAGATGGCGAAAATCAGAATGCCCCGGACCACAGCCATGATCAGGAACGCGGCCAGCTCATGCCCCTGCATTTTCTCTACAAACAGATACCAAAGCAGTCCCTGGCATTCAATGGAATGGGCACAAATGACCCAGATGGAATACCGACCCACCATGCGGATTTTGTCAAGCAGCCAGTTCTTCCAGCGATTTGCTCTGACACCCACCCGCATCAGAAGAAATGCGGTACACTCTGTGCCGATGATGACGAAAAGGAAGGTACCACAATAGAGTGCCGTAGAATTGATCGGAAGAAACGGAAGAATCTGACTGGTAACGGCAAGCACGATCAGCAGACACCGGACAAAAGGAGACAGGGGGACCCAAAGCCAGTTGCGTTTTTTGATCTGTGCGCCCCAGTAGAGATTGCCGCAGCACAGGAAAATGCCGGCAAAGCAAAATGTATCTGCAATCCAGGGGGCTGCAAATCCTTTCAGAAAGTAAAAGAGAAGAATCATGCAGACGGCAAGAATACTCTGGCATTTTTCCGGCAGGGTATTTGTGATCAGGGTCAGCAGGACCCAGCCTCCAAACAGGGCCAGCAGGAACCACACGCTGCCGGTGCTGCAAAGCTGCACGCCATGGAACTGATAACCAATGTGAATACCCAGCAGATGACTCAAAGCCACAATGCCGGTCTGTTTGGCAGCCCCAGGTAAATAATGGAAGGCGCAGAAATGGCAGACAAAGTGGACTGTCACAATGGCAGCTCCGGTGAGCAGATAGGGCCGCAGAAGCTGCTTGGCTTGTTTTCTGACACACTTTTTCAGACTGATTGCCTTAAAACCGTAGCCGCTGACCATAAACAGGATGGGAATGGTTGCGGTTCCAAGGGAAAAAATTCTCGGCAGAGAAAATACGAAGACTTTCAGAAGAGAGAAAGACCCTTTATACAACGCCTCGGAAGGAATAATATCCAGAATATGCGTCAGAATGATGCCGATGACGACGATGCCTTTCAACAGGTCAAACATGCCCGGATAATTTACGTTTCTTTCGTCCTTCATTTTCATCCCTCTGTTTTTCCCCATTTGCTGCATACAACGGGAAATTTCCCCAACAGTTTAGCATATGCAAACTGAATTTTCA
>JALFGI010000087.1 GCA_022777455.1 Clostridiales bacterium
CTCTCTGCACGGCATCGGCGGGCTTACTCTTCCCTTCATTGCCTTCTCAAAAAGATTAAGGCAATACTAGCGCACCCGACGGCATTTGTCAAGCTTTTTTCGGAGAATGGAGGGAAAAATATGTTGATGGGTTCCCCCGGCGCTTCGGGCAGATTGGAATTTGGCGGTGAATGAAACGGCACATGGTTCGTCCATTTCGTAGGGAACGGCCTGTGTGCCGTTCCATCCGCGCAGCGGCCACCGACCGGCAGACCGGAACGCCCGGTTGAATGGCGCAAAGTTCGTCAGCATCGTACCATTCAACCGGGCACGGATGGTATCAGGGATACGGAACGGCACATAGGCCGTTCCCTACGGATTCGTCCAACATTCTCCCGTTCACCCCTCGCCAGATCACAATTTGGCGAGGGGCTACGCTGGTCCGGCACATCCTGTTATTTGGCCTTGGGCACCTGATAGGTCAGTGCATTCTCGCTGTCCCCCAGCCCCTCGGTGGTGGGGTCGTTGACGATGCCCAGAATCGCCAGCAGGGCAAACAGGTTGTTCACGATGGCCAGCAGCTTGTCCCCCAGGTCTCCCAGCTGCAGCCGGAAGCCCATGGCGGTTGCCACGCTCTGGGCCAGCAGCAGCACCGCCGGGATCAGGGCCAGCCAGAAATTTCTGTTGCGGATCCGTACTTTCCAGTTAATCATGCTTTGCTCCTCCTTTTTCCAGATCGTCGATCCGGTGATTGATGACTTTGATCTGCTCCTTGATGACGGGAATCTCCACGGCAAAATTGTTGTGCCTGCGAACTTCGTCCGTGAGATTCTGGAGCCGGGTGTCCGTGACGGCCTGATTCACTTTGAGAACCGTCTCCGTCTTGTGGGCCGTGGCCAGGTTGCTGATCACCACCCCGATCAGCGCCAGGCCGCCGGTGATCAGGGCGGACAGAACGGCATCGCTCATCTTTCTCACCTCCCTACCTGATTGATATCAAAATGCACATTGGTGCTGTTGATCCGGTAGCTGTAGCGGTGGCCGGGACAGGATGCCACAAACTGCCGCAGGGTTTCGCTGTCCACGCCATCGATGCGCAGGTCTATGGCCTCGCCATACATATGCTGGGAGTTGACCACCCCGCCCTCGTGGGCGTTCCACTGCCGGCACCGCAGACCGGAGATCACATGGGCGGGCCTCCCGAAGTGCTCCCGGGCGGCGTCGGCGATTTTCACCACGGCCTCCTGCATTTCCGCCGGGTAGCCGCTGCAGTACCTCCCGCCGCATTTGCACCGGAACTCCTCCCGGGCAAACCACTTGATATCATCCCAGAAGGTGCCTGTTTTGTTCTCCGGTTCGGCCGCCTTGACTGCCGTCCCGGCGATGGTGCCCAGGAGCATTTTCTGTGTCAGCGCCCCGCACACCCCATCCGGGTCCAGGCCGTAGTCGGACTGGAACTGCCTGCAGGCTTCCCTGGAGGCGCTGCCCCAGAGACCGTCCACAGCCCCCCGGTAGTAGCCCAGGTAGGCCAGCAGACACTGCTGCTGATAAGTACTCATTCCTGGTTACCACCTTCCCGGATGTCTTCCAGCTGTTCGTCGGCATGCTTCCCGGCGGCAAGCACCGCCATGAGGAACGCACCGGCCAGCAGGCCGGAACATGCGGAAATCAGAATTGCCACATGCCCACCTCCTCACTCCGTTCCGGGCATCGGGAACGCCGGAAGCAGCAGCAGGTTGTTTCCCGAATTCCGGGCCGCCGCGGCCCCTGTTCTTCTATTTCCCATGGTCACACCTCCGGATCTTCCGGCCACGGCTGACCGGTGATGGCCTCATATTCCTCCGGGGTCAGCTTCCCCCGGGCCACAAACTGCTTCACATGCTCCGGTGTGTAAAGCCCCAGATCAAAGAACCGTTTCACTTTTTCATACATCGTTTCATCCCTCCAGAATGGTGTCCGTGAGCAGGGCGGTATACATCACCTGGGCCTCCATGGTGTCCTGCCAGGTGGGAGCGTTCTTCTGCTCCAGCTCCTCCTGGGTATAGGGGGTGTAGCGCAGAATTTCCTCGTATTCGTCCCAGGCCTCCCTTGGTGCCGTGCCGGGCACATCCACCACCCTGGCAACGTCCTTTCCGCCGCCCGGATACTCCGCAATGGTTTCGTAGTGCCACTGCTCCGGTACCCCCGGCACCGCCGGATGATGGGCAATCAGGATTCGCTCCTTCTTCAGATATCCCAGATCCAGGTCCGGTGCCGTGAGCTCTGCGTTGTTTTCATCCAAAATCCGCATGTTTCATCCTCCTTATTCCACCCTTGCCCACATATAAACCGCCAGATAGGGCGGCATGTTGTTGTGGGGCGCGTTCCAGCCCGACTCGTTTGTCTGGGCGAAATTCCATAGCCACTGGTTGCTGTCGCCGCCTGCCAGAATTTTCCCGTTCACTTCGCTTCCGGCTGCAATGTCAGAATAAGATGCCTGAAAATCGTGGTTATGCTTCGGCATCTCGTCTACCGTCAGCGTGTGCTCCGCCTCGCCTCCGGTGGACCCGGCTTTGTAGGTATCGCCAGCCGCCAGCAGGAAGCGGTCCTTCAGGCGCTCCCAGGTTCCCCCGAATAGGCTTGCCGGGGAAGTATCGAATATGGACATGTAAATGGCTCCCACGGGGTAAGGGGTTCCCGCGTTCCGGTCCACATAGGCCTTGGTGGCCGCGTCCTGGTTATTCGTCGGGTCCGCCAGATTGCCGATGGAATGCTCGTCCATGTCCGTGTCCAGACCAATGCTCAGCTTTCCCGCGTTTTTGGCCCGCATTCCGATGCCCACGGCCTTGGTATCCCGGCTGAAGTCCATCAGGGCAAAGGCCACGCTCACCAGCATGTCAACGCTGGTCACGGTGTTGAAATCATCCTGCACCGATACCCGGCAATCATAGGCCGTATCCACCCCGGCAGTGAGCAGGAAGCTGCCCGCCGTCACCGTCTGCTTCCCCGTGTAGTCCGACAGCAGCACCGTCCGGGTGGTGTCCCCGTTGTGCACGGTGCAGATCCCCCGGTAGGTGGCGCTGTTGCCCGCAAGGGCGGTGACGCTGCCGTCAAACACCACCTTGAGCCATTGTCCGTCCGGCTGCTGCTGCCCGGTTCCGTCGCACCGGTAAGCTTCCCGGATGGTCACCTGGGGCAGCCGGTAGGGAAGTACCGTGATGGAAGTCTCGAAAGAAGCGGACCGGCCCCGGCTGTCCGTCACGGTGACGGTGATGGGAACGCTCCCGCTCTGCCCCAGGGCAAAGCTTACATCCGCACCGGAGGCGCTCAGCGCCCCGCACTTGGCGGCGATGCTTTTGATGGTGGAACCGTATACCCCCGCCGCCTGGGTCACCACCCTGGCCTGGCTCTGATTCTGGACGTATCCGCCGAACTTGGCCAGATACCCCATCCGGTCCTCCACCGTCACGGAAAGCGTGGGAACCACGCTCTCCGGGATGGCGCACTGCACCGCCGTATCCTTGCTTCCCACCTGGCTCCCGTTCAGGAAGCTGGTCACCGTCAGCACCACCGCCGCCTGGGTAGCCTCCGGCGCCTGGCTTGCCAGGGAAACCGGGGGCGTCCACTTCAGCTGTGTCAGCGCTGTCTTTGTGGCAATGGTTCCCGATTGGCTTCCGCAGCTCCAGGTAACCGTATCCGTAAAGCCCTCCGCTGCCCTGGTGATGGTGATGGTCATCTCCTGCCCCAGTTCCACCCCAGCCGCCGTCAGGGTGGAAACCCGGGGGATCCTCGGCAGTTCCAGCGTATCCGTCTGATTGATCCGTCCGACCTCACCGCCGCTGCTGTTGACGTATACCCCCAGATTGGTATATACCGAAATTGGCCCGCTGCCGTCCGCCTGGTGGTCCACCGTCACGCTGTATTTGCTCACGGCGCCGCCCACGATGTTGTATGTCTTTAGCATCATGATGCCGGTGGAGGAGGTGCTTGTGTACTCCATCTTCACCGCGGTGCTGCCGTTGATGTTGATAAACCCAACGACACGGCAGGAAGCGCCGCCCCAGCTTTCCGACAATGCCCGCATCTCCACGCTGGTAACCGTCACCACCGACCGGTTCAGCGCCACATCCTGGGTCAGCTCATAGTTGACCCTGGCAGCAAATTGACTTCCGATGATTTCAAAGCTTGCCATGTCATTCCCTCCACGCCGTTTTTATCCGAACAGGCGTTCCCACAATCCGGCCAGCCCTGTTTTCTTCTCCTCTTCCTGGGCTGTTTTCTTCCCCACGGAGGTGGAAACGCCCGCGCCGCCGGAGCTTCGGCCGGTGGAATAGACGGGGGTGACGGTGGGATGAGCCGCCTCCCACTCCTGGTCGTAACGGCGCTTGTTTTCGTCAAATTCCTGCTGCCACTGCCAGTCGGCGATCTCATCCCGGTAGGCATCGTAGTCGGTGTCCCGGGCATCGGTGTAGGCCTGCCACAGCTGGTCTGCTTCCTTCTGCCAGGCCGCCAGGGCATCCTGGTAGCGGCTGTACTCCTGCTGCCGGGCCCCGGAGAGCAGGTCATATTTCTGCCGCAGGTTCTGGGTCTGGAGCTGGTACTGGCTCATGGCCAGGTTGTAAAGCTCCGGAATCCGGTCCGCCAGGCTGTCCAGCTGCCGGTTGTAGGCCTGCTGGCCCACGGACTGGGCGTAGGAATTACCGTAGCCCCCGGTGAGCGCTGCCGCCTGCCCCGCCGCGTCCGCCATGGCCAGACGGCCGTTCTGGATTGCCTGATTCCGGTAGCGCCGGTAGAGGGCATCCCCGTCCAGATTGTAATGAAAATCCTCCCGGTTCAGGATGCGGTCCATCGTCTGCTGCAAAGGCGCCTCATAGGCGGACACATACTCCCCCGGCTTTGCAGCCTTTTGCTGCTGCAGCGCCGCCTCCGCGTCCAGAACCTTCTGGGAGGCGGTGTATTCCTTTTTTTCTGCCATATCTTCTCCTTTCTGATCCCATTTATCGCAGGCTCAGGTGGCCGTCCGCCCCCTGCTCCCAAAGGTAATCCCCCAACGCCAGCCGCTGGGCAGCGATACTGCCGGCGGTGAGCTGGGCCACGGTGGCGGCGGTGACGTACATCCGCCGGTCGCTGATGTAGGCCACCTCCACATCGTTGCTGTCATAAAAGGACAGCTTCTCGGCAGTGAGCCGGGCGTACTTGCGGAAGCGGATCACCCCGTCCTCCCATTCCTGCTGGCCGATCTCCACGCCGTAGATACTGCTTCCGTCCGCCTCCTCCGCCAGAAGGCCGGTGCGGATGGTGGCGCTGACCTGGATCACCTGGGACTGCAGCTGCTCCACGGTGGATTCCAGACGCTGCAGATCGGTAAATTTCTGCTGGATGCTCTGGGAATTGGCGGTGATGCGCTGCTCCGTCTCCTGCCGGTAGGTGCCGAACTGGGACTGGGCCACATACAATCCCGTCAGGCGCTCCTCCACCGCTTCCTGGAAATGCTCCGTCAGCTGGGCGCTTTTCAGAATCAGGGCCTTGATGGGGGCGAAGTTCACGGTCTGTTCCTTTTTCTTTTCCGCCGCCGCGGCCTCCCGGGCATTCTCGGTCTGCTCCCGGGTAACCGTATCAAAGGCAAACTGCAGCTGCTGGGCCAGGGAGTAGAGATAATTCTGGATGCGGTGCAGCTGCTCCGCCTCCGTACCTCCTGAAAGCTCCGGAAGCCGAATTTCCACCGCCGTCAAAACACATCGCTCCCTTCCTCCATGGTTTTGCACAGGTCATACAGCCGCATGTCCCCGGTGCCCTCCAGCCGCAGCCGGAGGTGGTCACACCGGCGCACCGCCACGGGCACCGTCACCGACCCCAGGGGGCTGCCCCGGAGCCGGGCCAGCAGGTGCCAGGTTTCCTCCTCGTCATACCGGACGGAAAGCCGGGCCTGCGCCCCCGGGGCCAGGTACAGCCGCAGGGTCAGCCGGGTGAGATACTTATTGTCCGGGCTTTCGCCCCCCAAATCGCCGGTTTCGGCCATCCAGGATACTTCCTCCTCCGCTCTGCCGGAGCCCTGTTCGGCGACAATGCGCCCGTCGCCGTCCAGAAAATACAGTTCTTCCCGGCAGGAGCAGAAGCACCGGGCGTGGGTGCCGTCCTCCCGATGCCAGAGATTCCGCGCCCTGTCGTAGACGAACAGGTGGTACTCTCCCCCGGCATCCGCCATGGAAATGTAGTATTTCCCCCGGTGGGCTCCCGCCGCAGCGTCCCGGTAGACCTCGCTCCCCAGATTCCGGGAGATGTCCACGGGCAGAGAGCCGTCATAGGCGCATACCCCGGTGGAGGATTTGTAATAGAGCACCTCCCCCACGATGGCCAGGCTCTTTTCACTGCCCCGCTGCACCCCCCGGCAGGGGGTGGTCTGCAGCCGGTAATTGGCGGGGTAATTGCCGTAGATCTTGTGCAGGCAGTTCTCCCGGAAGAACAGGGGATAGCCCAGGTGGGCAACGGCGCCGGTGAAGGGGCCTTCCGCCCCCAGGCTCAGACAATAGCTGTCGGTGCTCACCCCCTGGAAGCAGTTCCAGTTTTTGAAATCCCCCAGCTTGCTGGCGTAGATTTCATTCACGATCTCCCCCTCCCGGTTGGGGCCGTAGCGGCAGCCCCACAGCCGGTTTTCGCACTCGATGACATAGTCCATCAAAGGAAGTGTCCTGCTGACGGTGATGGGCTCTTCCCAGGTCATCTCCTCCTCCAGGAGGCCGGACACCACCAGGAAGTCCGTATCCCGGCAGCTGACAATTGTCCGGGACGCCACTTCCTCCGGTGCTCCGGCGATGGACACCCCGTCCCCCTCCTCGAAAGCGGCGCCGATGCCCGGGGCGGAGAGCCTCAGATAGGTTGCATCCACGCTCACCCACATGGCGGTGCCCGCGGACCACTGCAGCAGCGCCGGGGGCTGCTGGGAGGTGTCCAACCAAAGGGCCATATTCGCCGGGTCCTGGGGTTCCTCCGGCTGGCGGTAGGCGGGAATCAGGGGCGTCCCGTCCGCCTCCGAAGGGGTGAGGGTCACAGCGCCTTCCGTTGTGAATTCCGCCTCCAAACGGCCAAACTCCGTCAAATCCAGGGTATTGATGTACTTTTTGTCCGGGAAAATCACCACATATGCCCCCATGGAAACCAGGTGCTTGGGGCAGTCCTCCTCCCGCTCCGAAAGACCCATCTCCACTTCATAGCCGTTCACCACGAATTTGGAGCCGTCCACCCAGCACAGACTGTCCCTGGCAATAAGGCCCTGGGGATTTCCCGGCTGGGCGTACACCCCCCGTTTCCGCCGGGAGGCCAGAAGGGGATAGTGGTCGGAGCACAGGTTCTCCATGGCGGCAAATTCCCCGTCGCCGATGCGGCAATTGGCATTGTAGCCGCCGAAGGCCGACAGCATCTCCCGGCTGGAAGGCACCGCGTTCAGCTTTACAAACTCCATCCCCATCCCCTCCTAGAAAAATGTCCTGCGGCCCACCGCCGGGGAACTCCGCCGCACCTGGTTGGCGTATTCCTGCCACAGGGCGGTGAACAGGGCCATGGCGTTGTTGTATTTCATGTATTCCTGATTGGCGTAGTCGATCTGGGCCTCCAGCCAGCGCAGGTAGAGCGCATCGAAGGGTGCGGGGATGGACAGCACCGTCTCCGGCTCCATCTCCACAATCTCCTGCTCCAAGCCGCACCGGCCATGAAGCCGGGCGGCCATGGCCTCCACCTGACTGAGCCAGAAGAGCTTGTCCTCCTGGGAATAGACGTTGTGCTTTTTCCCGTCCACCCAGCGGATTGCATCCAGGGCCGTCATACTCAGACCTTCTTTTCCAGCTGCTCCAGGGGCTTGGATGCCTGCTCCTCAAATTCCAGCGCCTGGGCCAGCATCTTCTCCTGCCGCTGCAGCACCTTCACCACGTTCCAGGGCAGCTCCACCTCCACGCCCCTGGCAATCTGCCAGGTCCGGCCGTTGACCCCCACGAACACATCTTCTTTGTCGCTGCGGGTGAGCGGCAGCTTGATTTTTACCAGTTTTTCCTTCTTTTCCATGTTTATTTCTCCTTTTCATTATTATCACCCAGCCACTGTAGGGGAGGCTCGCAGCCTCCCGCCAGGTAACGGGCCCGCGTGTTTGGTTGAATGGTATCCCGTCCGACATGGTACGGATTCGCCCAGCCTGGATAATTGCGTGGGCTGCTACCGCGCGGGCGGATGATATCCGCCCCTACAGTTGGTGTGGCAGCAATCGTCACCTGGTACCGTTCAACGAAAGCGCCTATCAATCGTTGCCGCTCGGCGGGGTCAGAAATCCGCCCTACGGACAAAAATCTCTTAGTTCATCTTGGCGCTGGGGGAGAAGGCGCTGCAGCATTCTACCCGGTACATGTAGGCCTGCTGGAGGATCTCCGCGGTCTGCATGGCCTTCCAGCCCACGGTGCTGCGCTGGTTCAGGGGGTC
>JALFGI010000123.1 GCA_022777455.1 Clostridiales bacterium
GGAAGCCAGCACCTCCAGATATTGGCGGTCCACCCAGTCGTCGCTGTCCAGGAAGGCGATATAATCCCCCTCCGCCAGGCGAACGCCATGCTGCCAGGAGGCCATCAGCCCCCGGTTCTGTTCCTGGTGAATCACCTTCAGAAAAGGAAAGCGGGCTTTGTATTCCTCACAGATGGCCCTGGAGCCATCGGTGGACCCGTCATCAATCACAAGGATCTCGTAGCTTTGGTGGCTCTGGCTCACCGCGGAATCCAGACACCGGCGCAGATGGGCTTCGCCATTGTATACGGGGATAATCAGTGTTATTTCTTTGGCCATGGCTTGCGTTCTTTGTCCTCAATATCATCCAGATACCCATTGATCAGTTTGGCTGTTTTGGAAAAATCCGGCTCCAGACGACGGCAGGGAAAATCTTCCATGCCGGCATAGCAGCTTCCCAGCTCCCCGATCTCCCGACAGACCCGGACGTATCCCATTTCCTCAAATTTTGCGGCGATCTGCTCCTGGTGGTCATCCACGTGCTCCCCAAAAGCTTTCTTCCGGGGGACCACAATGATTTTCTTTCCCGCCCGGAGCCCGGCCAGGATGGTGCCCACGCCGCTGTGGGTGATGAGCAGGCTGCAGCTTTCCATGGCGGCATCCATCTCTTCCTTTTTCAGAAAATCCACCGCCCGGAAGTTCCGGGGGACATAAGTGGAACAGCCCACCTGGGCCAGCACGCTTTCCCGGATCACCCGGTCTTCCGCCAGCCGGTCCACCGCCTCCAGCAGGCGGTTAAACTGGAACTTCTGGGTTCCCACAGTCACAAGGATCATTTTTCCCCTCACTGAACAAATCGATGCAGGTGGCCTTGGGGTACTTCCGGGCAAGGCTCTCCCAGTAAACAACAAACACATCCGCAAACCGGTAGGCAATTTTACCGGAGAGGGACAGGTCCTCCACCCGGGCCATGGATTCCACGAAAATGACCTTCTTTTTCCGCAGCTTTCCCAGAATCAACACGGGGATGGAGATCAGCGCCCCGGTGGAAACAAAAACATCCGGCTGCTCCGCTTTCAAAATCCCATTGGCCCGGGCAAACAGCCGGACGATCTTCAAAACGGCATCCGGCTGTCTTCGGTTGATGGGGTCCACATAATATACGCGCTGGCAGAGGGAAACGGCGTCCCCGGTTTTTTCCGTAATCAGGAAGGCTTCGCCCTTCAATTCCCGGGCAAAGCCCAGTTCCGCCAGATGTCCCCCCCGGGATGCCACCAGGCATATTTTCATACCAACCGCCACATTCCCTGTTATTTTCAGCCCCGAAGCTCAGGGTCAGATGCTTCTACATTTGTAATAGTATACCGTAAAAAAAGGTGGGATGCAACAGCAAATTATGGTTTCTCCGTCTTTCCCGGAGAAAAGCCCCCCTTTTTGGCAGCGAAAAAAATTTGACGACGCTCGCCCCGTCCCATGGCAGGAAAAAAACGCCTGGAATTTGGCGGGCAGTGTCCGCGGACAATGGCACACCGGGCTGGTGTGTGATCCGGGGCTCCTGGGTAAAGCCCGGTAACGTTCCTGCGCAGTAAAATCATTGCCCAGCCAGCGTAGGGCGGGGTTATGACCCCCAAGGAAATTACCCAGCCGGAAGCAGGGACGTGTGCAAAGCTTCAAACACAATTTCCCTCAGCGGCAGATGATCTGCCCAAAGTTTTCTCAGAAAAATTTCACGGTATCATTCCCAAATCCAGGGAATTGATCTTCCTTTTTGGGGGAAAAGATGGTATGATAGCAGACAAATCATTGGATCAGAAGGAGCAACACGGATGCTGCTGAATATGGAACATGTCTGCAAAACCTATGGGGACCGGGCGCTGCTGGAGGATGTGAGCTTTTATATGAAGGACGGCGACCGGGTGGGCGTCGTGGGCGTCAACGGCGGCGGAAAGTCCACCTTCCTCCGGCTGGCAGCGGGGCGGGAGGTGCCGGATGCCGGATGCGTGTCCTACGACCCCAACGTCCGCCTGGGGTATCTGCCCCAGGACCCGGCCTTTGACCCGGAGAACACCGTCATGGAGCAGGTGGAGGCGGGGTTGGACCCCACCGCCCGGGAGATTGCCCGGTACGAAGCCGTGGAAATCCTCACCCGGCTGGGCATCACGGACCTGGAGCAGAAAATGGGCGCCCTCTCCGGCGGGCAGCGCAAGCGGGTGGCTCTGGCCGCCTGCCTGGTGCATCCGGCGGATCTGCTTCTCCTGGATGAGCCCACCAACCATCTGGATGCGGAGATGATCGGCTGGCTGGAAAGCTATCTTCAGAGTTTCACCGGTGGAATCCTGCTGGTAACCCACGACCGGTATTTTCTGGAACGGGTGGCAGACCGGACTCTGGAAGTGAGTCTGGGAAAAATCTACAGCTACGAGGGCGGCTACTCCGCCTACCTGGACGGCAAGGCCCGCCGGGAGGAAATGGACGCCGCCGGGGAGCGCAAGCGACAGGCTACCCTGCGCCGGGAGCTCCAATGGGTGCTCCAGGGCCCCTGCGCCCGGGGTACCAAAAGCCGGGAACGGCTGGAACGGTACGAAAAGCTGAAGGCCCTTCAGCCGCCTCAGACGGAAGGCGCCCTGGAACCCATCCGGGCCATGTCCTCCCGGCTGGGCAAGAAAACCGTGGAGCTGCAAAAGGTGGGCAAGGCCTTCGGCGGAAAATGGGTGCTGAAGGATTTTGATTTTCTGCTCCAGCGCACCGACCGGGTGGGCATTGTAGGGGGCAACGGCGCGGGAAAATCCACCCTTCTGAACCTGATTGCCGGGAACCTGACCCCGGACACCGGTACGGTGACCCTGGGGGACACCGTGAAGCTGGGGTATTTCTCCCAGCACGCCCAGGAGCTGAATCCCAATATGACCGCCCTGGACTACATCAAAGAGCAGGGCGAGCGCATCGAGACCCCCCAGGGGATGATGACCGCCTCCAAGCTGATGGAGACCTTCCTCTTCCCCGGGCCGCTGCAGCACCGGCTCATCGGCAGGCTCTCCGGGGGAGAGAAGCGGCGGCTGTTCCTGCTGGGCATTCTGGCCTCCGCCCCCAATGTCCTGCTGCTGGACGAGCCCACCAACGATCTGGACATTCCCACCATGACGGTGCTGGAAAACTATCTGGAAACCTTCCCCGGGGCCATCATCGCCGTGTCCCACGACCGGTATTTCCTGGACCGGCTGTGCAGCCGGGTCTTTGCCGTGGAGCCCGGCGGACAGGTGCGGGAATACCCCGGCGGCTACACCGACTACCTGCAAGCCCTGGCAGCGCCGAAGGAGAAAAAGGCGAAAGCCGCCCCGGAGCAGCCCCGTCCCAAGCAGAAGAAGCTGAAATTCTCCTTCAACGAGCAGCGGGAATTTGAAACCATCGACGACGATATCGCCGCCCTGGAAGAAAAGCTGGAAGAAAACAAACGAAACCAAGAGCACTGCGGCGCGGACTTTGAAAAGCTCCAGAAGCTCATGCAGGAGCAGCAGGAGCTGGAAGCGGCTCTGGAAGAAAAAACGGAACGCTGGCTGTACCTGACGGACCTGGCCGAGCGAATCGAAAAAGGGGAATAATACGAATTCTTGATTAAAATCTTTCATATCAGCTTGGTCTATTGGCGCAATACTGCGTTATCGTCACTTGCCATACATACAGTATGGCTGCGTTCCTCTGCCTTGTCTTGCACCAATATCCCTGCGCTGCTAATTAAATCTTTTTATCAAGAATTAGTATAAAAAAGCGGATCATCCGTTCCGGCGTGCCGGGGGATGATCCGCTGTTCTTTTGGAAGGGAGGCAGTGCCCAAGATTATGCGCCGCAGAGGGCGATGATGGCTCTGGCGTAAATTCTGCAGGTGAAGCGAATCTGCTCCAGGGTCATGAATTCATCCGCCCCATGGAGCCGGTTATCCAGCCCCGGGAAGCCGCAGCCGAAGGCCACGCCGTTGTCGATCTCGTGGACATAGGTACCGCCGCCGATACATAGGGGTTTCGGCCGGGAGCCGGTCATCTCCTCGTAGATGTCCAGCAGGGTGCGAACCAGATGGGAATTCTCGTCCACATGGTGGGGCGGGTACATTTTCTGCTCCTCCATGGGTTCCAGTCCCGCCCGGCGGAAGGCATCGTACACCACCCGGGTGGTGTTGGAGTCGTTGGCGCTGAGGCAGGCGCGGCAGTCGAAGCAGCCCGTGAGGCCCTTCCTGTCCTCAAAGGAGCAGACGGTGAGAGACATCACGGTTTTGCCGGAGGTCTCATCCTCCAGGTCCACCCCCAGGGCGTGACCATGGTAATCCCCGTGGGGGTACAGCCGGGACAGGGCCCGAAGCCGGCTGTGGATGGGGGCATCGGACAGGGGCAGTGCGGCGAGCACCGCCAGCAGGCCGGTGAGGGCATTGTTTGCCGAGGCGGGCATGGAGGCGTGGCCGGTGCTGCCCGCGGCACGGATCAACAGTCCTTCCTCCAGAGTTTCGCAGGTGAAGGTAATTCCTTCCACCCCGGCGGCGGCAGCCAGAACGGCCTCTTCATCGATTCCCTGAACCACCGCTTCGGCTTTGCCGGGAATGACGTTCACCTTCTCGCCGCCACAGAGGCGGACCACCCGTGGCTGCTGCGCCGCCATTTTTTCATCGCAGCGGAATCCGGAATGCAGGCCGCCTTTTTCGATGTTGATCAGGGGGAAATCCGCATCCGGGGACAGGGAATAGGGGGCACTTTTTTCCTTCCCAAAATAATACTCCAGGTCGCCGCTGCCGCACTCCTCGTCGAAGCCCAGCACCAGGCGGGTATTCCGCTTCATGGGAATGCCCAGTGCCCGGACGGCCTGCATGGCATACAGGGCGCACAGCGCGGGGCCCTTGTCGTCGGAGGTGCCCCGGCCGTAGACCCTGTCCTCCACAAGCTTCATGGTGAAGGGGTCCGTCACCGTCCAGCCGTCCCCGGCGGGGACCACGTCCAGGTGGGCCAGGATGTCCAGCCCCTGGGGTGCTTCCGGCGCCAGATCCGCAGTAATCACATAATTATCGTAATTGGTGGCTTTCATGCCGGTGCGGCGGAGAAGCTCCATACCGGCGGCGGCACACTGGGCGTTCCCTTCGCCGAAGGGCATGCCTTCCTTTGCCTGGGTCCGCTGGCTGTTGATGGAAACCAGGGTTTCCAGGTCCTTCAGCAAATTGGGAAGCTGCTCGTCCAGATAGCTGTCCAGTTTTTTGTAGTTCATCAGGTTCATCCTTTCCTGCTTCCATTTGATTCGTCGTGTTTGATTGCCTCCCCTACTAGTTTATAACTCTTATAAATTGTAATTTGAAGCGCAGGGCGCTTCACCCCAATGCGTGCTCGGCTGGTCTGTTGTCGTTACACCATAGGGTACCGCTCGGTTCGCTTTTGCACGCCATGATTGGATGAGAAATCATTTTTACTGCGCAAAAACGTTACCGGGCGCTGCCCAGGAGTCCCGGATCACACACCAGCCCGGTGCGCCATTGTCCGCCGCGACTCGCGGCCAAATAACAATTTTTAAGAGTTACAGCCTACTACAGTGGAGACGAAGCGTGTTCCATGCAGTGGTGTTTTATGGATGGCGGTGGAACCATTTTTTCAGGCTGAAGTGCTCCCGGGCCAGGCGGTCCAGCTTTTCCACCGCCAGGATGCTGTAGCGCAGCACCGGCTCCGTGACGATGGCGAACACGCAGAAGAGCATGACGCACCGCACCGACATGTGCTGGATGCCGAAAATATCACCCAGCCAGATGCTGCACACCAGTAACCCCACAATACTGCCCTCCAGAATGCACCAGCGCAGGGGATTCATAGGCTTGCTGATGTGATACAGGATCATGAAGCCCACAATGGCCAGCAGCATGGTGCAGGCGGTGGAGATGTCCCCCTCGTCCACGCCGAATACACGGCCGAAGATCACCAGCGCCCCCACCACCACAAAATCCGTCAGGCCTGCAGGCAGGGCCTTGCGCAGCACATTTTGCAGAAAGCTGCCCTGAATGGAATCGGAATTGGGCTGCAGGGCCAGGAAGAAGCCGGGGATGCCGATGGTGAACATGCTGATCAGGGACATCTGGGAGGGCTCCAGAGGATAGTTCAGGGCAAAGCAAGCGGAAAAAACCGCCATCAGGAAGGAGAAGATGTTCTTCACCAAAAACAAACTGGCGGAGCGCTGGATGTTGTTCACCACCCGGCGGCCCTCCAGCACCACAGAGGGCATGGCGGAAAAGTCCGATTCCAGCAGCACCAGCTGGGAGACCTGGGCCGCCGCGTCGCAGCCGGAGGCCATGGCCACGGAGCAGTCCGCGTCCTTCAGGGCCAGCACATCGTTCACGCCGTCGCCGGTCATGCCCACGGTATGCCCCGCGCCCTGCAATGCGTGCACCAGCTGCCGCTTCTGCTCCGGGGTCACCCGGCCAAAGACGGTGTACTGCGTCGCCGCTTCCCGGAGGGCTTCCTCCGTGTCCAGGGTGGAGGCATCGATGCAGCGCTCCGCCCCGGCAATCCCCGCTTCCATCGCGATCTGGGAGACGGTGAGGGGATTGTCGCCGGAGATGACCTTGACCGTCACCCCCTGGTCGGCAAAATACCGGAAGGTCTCGGGGGCGTCCCGGCGGATGGGATTTTCCAGCAGGATCAGGCCCATGGGGGTGACCTTTCCCGTCAGGGCCTGGCCGTCGGGGGTGCCGTCATATTTTCCAAACACCAGCACCCGGTAACCGTCGGCGCTGTAGCTTTCCACCAGGCCGCGGATTTCTTCAAAATCCTCCCGGAGCACAAACTCCGGCGCGCCCAGCACATCGCTTTCTTCCTCGTAAACCGCGGCGCAGTATTTATAAGCAGAGGAGAAGGGGACCACGGACTGGGCTGTTTTATCTCCCGGTGTTTTGAAATACCGCTTCAGCGCCTGCATGGTCACATTTCCCTCCGGCATGGCCGCCACCAGGCTGCCGATGCAGCTCTTCAGGCCCCGGCCCTGGGAAGGATCGAAGCCCGCCAGGGGGATCACCCCGCTGACCTGCATTTCGTTTTCCGTGATGGTTCCGGTTTTGTCCACGCACAGCACATCCACCCGGGCCAAGGCCTCGATGCACTTCATATCGTGGACCAGCACCTTCCGGGAGGCCAGACGCATGACACTGACCACCAACGCCACGCTGGCCAGCAGATACAGTCCCTCCGGGATCATGCCGATCACTGCCGCCACCATGGAGACGATGCTCTCCCGGAAGGAGGCTCCGGCGAACACGAACTGCTGCACGAACAGCAGCACCCCCATGGGCACAATCAGAATGCCCAGGACACCCACCAGCTTATCCAGAATGCGGAGCATTTCGGAACGCTGCTTCCGGTCCATGGCCTTGGCCTCCAGGGTCAGCCGGGAGATGTAGGAATCCGCCCCCACCCGGTCAAGCCTTGCGTAGCACTCCCCGGACACCACAAAGCTGCCGGACATGAGGGTATCCCCCGGCTCCTTGCGCAGCTCATCCGCCTCGCCGGTGAGCAGGGCCTCGTTTACCGCAGCGCTGCCCTCCAGCACCACCGCATCGGCACAGATCTGATCCCCGGAGCGGAACAGGACAATGTCGTCCAGCACCAGTTCCTCCGCCGGGATTTCTTCTTGCTTCCCCTCCCGGACCACCCGGGCCCTGGGGGCGTTCAGCATGGTCAGCGCGTCCAGGGTCTTCTTGGCCCGGATCTCCTGGACGATGCCGATGAGCAGGTTCGCCACCACCACCGGCAGGAAGGTCAGGCTGCGGAAGGACTCTGCCGCGATGAGCAGCACGGTGAGCACCGCGAACACCAGGTTATAATAGGTAAAAAGGTTGCTTTTGATAATGGAACCCACGGTTTTTTCCTGGGGCTTTACCGCAACATTTCCCAGTCCGCTTTCCATGCGCTGGGCCACCTGCTCCCGGCTGAGCCCCACCGTCACATCGGGATGATAACGAAGGGGGGAGGCCGTTTCGGTGCTCCCGGGTTCCAGTTCTGTTTTTTTCCGTTTCATAGGCCATTCCTTGTCCCAAGGCACCTCTAAAAACTACCCTTTTGCGGTTTGGGCGGATCTTTTGCTCTGACAATTCATTTTGAAAACGCCGCAATACACAAAGTATTCCGGTGTTTCCAAAACTTTTGTCAGAACAAAATCTCTCGCCCAAACCATCAAAAAGCAGTTTTTAGAGGTTGCCCCCAAATGATGGAGTTATCATAACCAATCTTTTCCCGGTTTTCATTAACTTTCCGTAAATGATTGCATGAAGGAGACTGTAACCCAAATATTCCCCGGTCAACGGGACGGAGACAGCGGAAATGCGGCAAAGGACCCAGCCCGGCAGATATCATTCTGCTGAACTGATACTAATTCTTGATTAAATTCCCATGCGCCACAGACGCGCCACGATAAATGAAAGCTTTGGGGCATGGGAATTTTTGTACATCAATTCCGGTTGCCCCGTTAGGGGCGAGGAATTGGTACATTTTCAATTTTACTGTGAAGACTTTCACAGTAAAATCTTTAATATCAGCTTGGTCTATTGGCGCAATACTGCGTTATCGTCACTTGCCATACATACAGTAGGGCTGCGTTCGGCTGCCTTGTCTTGCACCAATATCCCTGCGCTGCTGATTAAATCTTTTTATCAAGAATTAGTATAATGTGCATATCGGATTCACTCAGTAAACCAGCAAATTGTAATTTAGCGGGCAGATACGGCAGCACCCCTTGGCTCTCCCTTTGGGAGAGCTGTCAGCCGAACAGGCTGACTGAGAGGGTGCCGCAGAGAAGGCAACGGCATCCTTACACACCGTGATGCCCTCTCAGTCTGCCCCTTACGGGGCAGCCAGCTCCCCCAGAGGGGGAGCCAAGTGGTGCGTCGGTTCCGGTACGCCAAATTACAATTTATCGAACGCCTGAGCAAAACCGATAAGCACATAGTATAAAAAGGAGACCACCATGGACAAGCGCTCTCAGGACATCAATTCCGAAACCATCGACCGGTGGTGCGCCGACGGCTGGGAATGGGGCCAGCCCATCACCCACGAAACCTATCTTGCCGCCCAGGCGGGCAGCTGGGATGTGGTCCTCACCCCCACCAAGCCGGTACCCCATGAATGGTTCG
>JALFGI010000269.1 GCA_022777455.1 Clostridiales bacterium
CTTTATTATAGCGCAATCCGGGCATAAAGGCAAAAGAAATAACCCTCGACCTGTTGCCTACTCACTGCAACCGTCGAGGGTTATTTCATTTGGGTGGTGGGTTCCATCTGTGGTTAACCTCGCTTTCTTCGGATTTGGAGATTACTTAGTACATTGGACTCACTCCTTTTTTGTACCTTCATAATAGCGCAGCTTTTCCGGTTTTGCAAGATGGGATGATACACAAGAATGCGCGGCAAAAGTTGGAGAAACTGAGAATGGACATGGGTCTGTAAATATGGTACACTGAATATGTTGGGGTGTAAAAGGGAACCGCTTTTGGCGGCTCCCTTTTTCTATGCACTCCATTTTTATAGCTTGTGTTCCTGATAGAACGCTTTCAGGTCTGCTTTCACGGCATCCGAAAGCCCGGTTTTCTTCACACCCTGAATCGCACCCTCCAATGCCAGCAGGCGATGGATGCAGGCGGACGGGTCGATCTCCTGAATTTTCAGCCACGCGGCTTTGGCACCGACTTGCCGCAGAGCCTCCGGGGTTTCAATTCCCACCTGAATCAGCTGCGCTTCCACAGCCTTGCCGATGTTCGGCAGCTTCGACAGTTGGCTTTTGTGTAGCCCTCTTCGTTGCACCACGAGAGAAAACATTTCAGCGTGCGTGTGTAACTGTTGATCGAACTGTCGGACAGCCCTTCCTTTCGCATCTGAAGAATCATGTTGTTGAGGGCTGTCGAATTGAGGCGATTGATGGGGAGGGACACATCCAGTCTTTTGGAAATTGCGTGAAAATGTTGTTTGTAAGTTGCTAAAGTCTTGCCTTTAACACCTCTGGCTGTGACTGCTGAAATGTAAATTTCAAAAACTTCAGCGAAAGTTGCCTTTTGGGAGTTTCTTATTGTGATACGAGCCATGAAATTCCACCTCTTGAATACTTGATTTTTAGGTGAAATACAAGAGGTCTAAAAGACAGTCTTGAATGGTTCTTGAACATGACCACAACAACTTTTTGTGCAGCAAATAAAGAAAAAGTCGTGAAATCGAGTGGATTTCACGACTTTTGGTGGAGATAAGCGGGATCGAACCGCTGACCTCTTGAATGCCATTCAAGCGCTCTCCCAGCTGAGCTATACCCCCATAGGACTTTGTTTAATTGGGTGCTGTCGAATCAGCTTCTGTATTATAACACACCATCGGAAAATGTCAAGAACTTTTTTACAAAATTTCAAAAGATATTTTTGAGGAAGGAGAGAAGGAATTTTGCGGAAAAAGCGGTTCCCTTTTTTGGGGTTGTGGAGTATAATGATTTCAATGATCAAAGAGGAGGGCGCTAACGATGGCAGCACCGAAATTATTTCTTTCATCTGCACAGAAAACCGCACTGGATGCCGGGTTCCGGGAGGCCTTTGGGGGGCAGCCGGAGCGGTATTTTTCGGCTCCGGGACGGACGGAGATCGGCGGCAACCACACCGACCATCAGCGGGGCCGGGTACTGGCGGCGGCGGTGAATCTGGATACATTGGCGGCGGTACGCGTAAATGGCACCGGAACCATCCGGATTTTGTCCCAGGGCTATCCTATGTCTCAGGTGGAGCTGTCCTGCCTGGAGCCCCAGGCGGAGGAAGTGAACACCACCCCCGCCCTGATTCGGGGGGTAGCTGCCCGGTTTGCCCAGCTGGGCTGCCAGGTTCAGGGCTTTGATGCTTACTGCACCTCCACCGTGCTGCCCGGCTCCGGGCTCAGTTCCTCGGCGGCCTATGAGGTGCTCATCGGTACCATCATCAACCACCTGTTCTTCCACGGCCGGGTGGGCCAGCCGGAGATTGCGCGGATTGGCCAGTATGCGGAGAATGTGTTCTTCGGCAAGCCCTGCGGTCTGATGGACCAGACCGCCTCCGCTGTGGGCAATCTGGTGAGCATCGATTTCTTTGACAAGGACAACCCGGTGATCACCCCGGTGGACTTCGACTTTTCCGCCTGTGGCCATGCCCTGTGCATCATTGACACCCGGGCCAGCCATGCCGACCTCACCGACGAGTACGCCGCCATCCCCATGGAGATTCAGAAAGTCTGCGCCCACTTCGGCAAGGAAGTGCTGACCCAGATTGATGAGGCGGAATTCTATGCCGCCATTCCCGCCCTGCGCAGTGAGTGCGGCGACCGGGCGGTGATGCGCTGCATCCACTTCTACCAGGACAATGCCCGGGTGCCTCAGCAGGTGGCGGCCCTTCGGTCCGGAGATTTCGGCCGCTTCCTGGAGCTGATTGCCGAGAGCGGCCGCTCCAGCTGGATGTATCTGCAGAATGTGATCCCCGCAGGGTATAAAGCGCATCAGGACGTGGCGGTGAGCCTGGCTCTGTGCGAGCATTATCTGCAGGGCAGAGGCGCTTTCCGGGTCCACGGCGGCGGCTTTGCGGGCACGGTGCAAGCCTTTGTGCCCTTCGATCTGCTGGATTCCTTCCGGGCCGGGATGGACGCGGCTTTGGGTGAAGGGGCCTGCCATGTGCTCTCCATCCGGCCCCAGGGCGGCGTGGAAGCCTTCCCGGCGGAATGAGGAGGACGGAGCATGAATATTGACACCTGCATTGATTCTCTGGTGGACTATGCCCTCCGCACCGGTCTTGCCATGGAGGAAGACCGCCGGGTGCTGACCAACCGGCTGCTGGATCTGCTTCATTTGGAGGATTACACCGGCAGCGGCCAGGGAGATTGCCGGGATCTGGAGCAGATTCTTGCCGGCGTTCTGGACTATGCCTGCCAAAACGGGCTGTGCGAGGACAACATCACCGCCCGGGACATTTTCGACACCCGGCTGATGGGTGCCCTCACCCCCATGCCCCGGGAGGTCATCCGCACGTTCCGGGAACGGTACGCCCAGTCCCCGGAGGCGGCCACGGACTGGTACTACCGCTTCAGCTGCGACACGGACTACATCCGCCGCTACCGCATTGCCAAGGACATGCGTTGGAAGTACCCCAGCCAATACGGGGCCATGGACATTACCATCAACCTCAGTAAGCCCGAGAAGGACCCCCGGGCCATTGCGGCGGCGAAAAACGCTCCCCAGTCCGGCTATCCCAAGTGCCAGCTCTGCCCGGAGAACGAGGGCTACGCCGGACGGATGAACCACCCCGCCCGGGCCAACCACCGGATTGTTCCCATCCGGGTGGCAGGGGAGGACTGGTGCCTGCAATATTCCCCCTATGTGTACTACAATGAGCACTGCATTGTGTTCAATTCCCGCCATGTGCCCATGAAGATCGACCGGAGCGCCTTTGGAAAGCTGCTGGACTTCGTGACCGCCTTCCCCCACTATTTTGTGGGCAGCAATGCGGACCTGCCCATTGTGGGCGGAAGCATCCTCAGCCATGAGCATTTCCAGGGCGGCCGGTACCAATTCGCCATGGAGACCGCTCCGGTGGAGAAGCCGGTCACCTTCCGGGGTTTTGAGGATGTAACTGCGGGCATTGTGAAATGGCCCATGAGCGTCCTGCGCCTGGACGGGGAGGATCCGGACCGGGTGGCGGACCTGGCGGAGAAAATTCTTGCCTGCTGGCGGGGCTATTCCGACGAAAGCGTGGGCGTCATTGCCCAATCGGACGGGGAGCCCCACAACACCATCACACCCATTGCCCGGCGCAGAGGCGGGCTGTATGAGCTGGACCTGGTGCTGCGGTGCAACATCACCACGGCGGAGCACCCCCTGGGTGTGTTCCATCCCCACGCGGACAAGCACCACATCAAGAAGGAGAACATCGGCCTCATCGAGGTGATGGGCCTGGCGGTGCTCCCCAGCCGGCTGAAGCAGGAGCTCACCGACCTGGCCCGGTGCCTGGCGGAGGGAAAGGAAATCGCCGGCGATCCCGTGCTGGGCAAGCACGATGCCTGGTGTGAGGAACTGAAAAAGAAGTATACCTTCACCCCGGAAAACGCCATGGACATCCTGATGCAGGAGACCGGCAGGGTGTTCACCGAAGTGCTGGAGGACGCAGGTGTCTACAAACGGACGGAGGAGGGTCAAAAGGCGTTCCTTGGGTTTGTGGATTATGTGAATCAGGTATAATTTACCCGCCCGCATGGAGGAGAAACGAATCCTCCCTGCGGGCGGGTTTTGCATTGATCGGTTTGACTCAGCAGAGCGGCAAATTGTCATTTAACGCACTGGCGCGGCAGCGCCTCATGCCTCCCTTGTGTACAGGCAACGCCCGCAGGCGTGTTTCGGAGGCCAACCGCCGCCAGGCGGCTCTTGGGCCGGAGATGAGGTGCCCCAGTGTGCGCACTGGGGCGGAGGGATTGTGCGGTAGGAAGTTCAGTATCATGAAATCCAATGCGAATTCGTATAACGACATTGTACTTTTCTGCATCGGATTGTACCATTGTTCAGTGCTTACTGCCCAATCCCCCCTACCCCCCTTTACACAAGGGGGGCATGCGCTCAGAAACCATCACATGGTCCCATTCAACCAACCGCCAAATTACAATTTGCCTTTTTCGTTTGGGACGGATAAGTGCGCAGCAAACCCGGATTCGGTTTGAGAGAAGGGGAGCATCAATGAAGGCCCGGATAAAAATCAATCCAATGA
>JALFGI010000287.1 GCA_022777455.1 Clostridiales bacterium
AATCCACAAAAATAAACCGGGTTGGGCGAATTCGTACGATGTCAGACATGATACCATTCAACGGAACACTCAATTTCGTTACGTTGCGGGCGGCTACGAGCCGCCCCTACAGTGGGTGCGGTTCAAACCATCAAATACCAACTTGTCGGGATGCTGCGTTAAACCGATATGCTCATTTCATGATACGCTCCGAAAAGTGGGACTGTCAAGGAGAAGAAAGGGAAGCTGCTGCGGACATAATTTATTAACACTTCCGCAATAAACCTTTGTTGAAATGCGGTATGGCCAAAGGTATAATGAATATATCAAAATTGAAGTATTACGGTCTCCGTGGGAAGGAAGGCCAAAAGAGAGAGTTGGTGCGATTTATGGATCCTTTGGAAACCGAAGCGGTGGTAATCAACAAAGATGAAAATGTCAACATGGATCATGTTCAGAATTTCAACCAGTGGCTGAAGCGGTACGCCCGCCCTTACCGGGAGCTGATGTCCTTCTACAGCTGTGCCATCATGGAGGTGGAAACCAAATTCCGGGTGCTCAGCGAGGATATGTCTCTGGCCTTTGAGCGCAACCCCATTGAAACCATCCACACCCGGCTGAAAAGTCCGGAGAGCATTATGAACAAGCTGGTCCGCAGGCAGTTCCCGCTGTCCGTGGAGAGCATCCAGGAGAACATCCATGACATCGCCGGCGTTCGGGTGGTGTGTTCCTTCCAGTCGGATATTTACATGCTGGCGGACGCTTTCCTGATGCAGGATGATGTGACCCTGATCCAGCGCAAAGACTACTTACAGCACCCGAAGCCCAACGGCTACCGCAGTCTGCATCTGATTGTCAGTGTACCCATCTTCCTCCACAACGAAAAGAAATCCATGAAGGTGGAGGTGCAGCTGCGTACTTTGGCCATGGACCTATGGGCCAGCACCGAGCATAAAATCCGCTATAAAAAGGACAATCTGATATCGGCAGAGGACAACCAGGCCCTGTTCGAGTGCGCGGAGAGCTGCTCCGAGATCGACCGGAAGCTGGAACGCATCTATCAGAATGTTCTCCAATCAAAAGTCAGACAGGAGATCAAAGAGCCGTGAGTTTCGTAATTACCATTATTGTATGTTTTTTCGCAAGTTTGGGAGCCGGCCTGGGCACCGGCTTTGCGGGGATGAGCGCCGCGGCGGTCATCACCCCCATGCTGGTCACCTTTCTGGGAATGGAGCCCTATGATGCGGTGGGCATCGCCCTCGCCTCCGATGTCCTGGCCAGCGCGGTCAGCGCCTGTACCTACGGAAAAAACAAAAATCTGGATGTGAAAAACGGCCTGGTGATGATGGCGGCGGTGCTGCTGCTGACGATGGTCGGCAGCTGGGTTTCCAGCCTGGTGCCCAGCAACACCATGGGCAACTTCTCTGTGTTTATGACTATGGGGTTGGGCGTGAAGTTCATTGTGAAGCCTGTGATGACCACCAAAGAGTCCATGGGTAAGGTTTCCGCGCAAAAGCGGTTCATTCAGAGTCTGCTTTGCGGCAGCCTGATCGGCTTTATCTGCGGCTTTGTGGGAGCCGGCGGCGGTATGATGATGCTGCTGATCCTCACCTCCGTGCTGGGCTATGAGCTGAAAACCGCTGTGGGCACCAGCGTGTTCATCATGTCCTTTACCGCGCTCACCGGTTCCGTCAGCCATTTTGTCATCGGTGGTGCGCCTGACTATCTGGTGCTGTGCCTGTGCGTGGGCTTTACCTTCCTGTGGGCCAGAATTGCAGCCAGGATTGCCAACAAGGCGGATGCAAAATTCCTCAACCGGGCCACCGGCATCATCCTCATCATTCTGGGCGCGACCGTGCTGATCGTCAACGCCCTGACGTGATTTTTCCTGCCACAAGGGGGGGCTATCAGCCGCCAGGTAACGGGCTTTGGTGTTTCGTTGAATGGGACAATGTCCGACACAGTACGAATTCGCCCAACCTGATTTCCATTCGTAGGTTTGTACTGCGGGGGGAGGATGACAGCCTCCCCTTGTGGGTTGCCTAATTCTATAAGAAAACCACGCATTCCACCGGAAAACGGAAGAATGCGTGGCTGTTTTTATACTAATTCTTGATAAAAAGATTTAATTAGCAGCGCAGGGATATTGGTGCAAGACAAGGCAGAGGAACGCAGCCATACTGTATGTATGGCAAGTGACGATAACGCAGTATTGCGCCAATAGACCAAGCTGATATTAAAGATTTTAATCAAGAATTAGTATTAATAGGTGGCGGCCATGTCGGCGTAGAACTGGTTCAGCTCCTCTTCGGTATCGAAGTTGCACACATACATCTGGTTTGCCATGGCGCCGGACAGGGCCTCGGGGATGCGGCCCCACATCTTCAGATAGGGACCGTACTTCATGGTGATTTCGTAATCATCCATTTTGTAGGTCTTGCCGTCCCGGCGGCTGTAGAAGGCGCAGTAGTGATGGTTGCCGATGGGCTTGGTGTTATAGTCAAAGGCCACCATATCGGCCCAGATCTTATACACGTCGGTCTCCTGGCTGTAGTTGTACATCTCGGGGGTATAACCGCCGGCGGGACGCATGTTGACCTCCAGGCCCAGAATGTCGCCCTTCTTGCCCAGCCCCTCCTGATCCTCGTTGAGGATGAAGAACTCCAGGTGGATGAAGCGGCTCTTCACACCGAAGGCCTTCACGGTACGCAGGCCGGCATCCCGGATGGCATCGGGCAGATCCTTCACCAGATAGTACATGGAGTCGCCGCCCTCGTTGACAATGTCCATCAGGGACTGGGGGGTGATGTTGCCGGATTCAAACAGGGGGTTGCCCTGGGAGTCCACGATGGCATCATAGGTCTGCACGAAGCCGTTGACGAACTCTTCCATGATGTACACATTGTCGTCCTTGGTATCGATGAACCAGCGCACATCGTCGTCGCACTTCAGCTTGTAGGTGTTGTTGGCTCCCACGCCGTTGTCGGGCTTCACCACCACGGGATAGCCCACATAGTTGGCGAATTCCAGAGCATCCTCCAGTCCCTCCACCAGGTGGTAGCGGGCGGTGGGCAGGCCGGCCTTGGCGTAGTATTCCTTCATGGCGGATTTGAACTTGATCTTGGCCATGTCAGCCGTTTTGGGGCCGGTGGTGATGTTGAACTCGGTACGCAGCTGGGCGTCCTGCATCAGCCAGTATTCGTTGTTGGATTCCAGCCAGTCGATCTTGCCGTACTTGAAGGTGAAGAAAGCCACTGCCTTGAAAACCTCGTCGTAGTTTTCCAGGCTGGAGACCTTGTAGTATTCGTCCAGGGATTCTCTCAGTTCCTTCACCAGGTCATTGTAGGGGCTGTCGCCGATGCCCAGGACCCGCATGCCGTTGTTTCTCAGCTCCCGGCAGAAACGCCAGTAGGTCAGGGGGAAATTCGGGGAGATAAACACAAAATTTTTCATACCAATCTCTCTTTCTCCGGATGAATCCGATGTATTTTTAGCCCAGGAACCAGGGCAGGTAGGTCGCCACCATCTTGAACCACCAGGGCCAGTCGTGGTTGACATCGTAGCCCCAGTATTCAAACCGGGTGTGGATGCCCTTCTGGGCGCACACGGTGTCCAGCTTGCGGGTGCTTTCCAGCAGGATGTCTTCCCAGGCGCCCTGGCCGCATACGATCAGGGACTTCTGATGGTTGTACATATCCATCCAGGGGTGATCGGGGGCCATATTGGCAAGATAGAAAACAGGGCAGTTGTTGTAAACCAGATCGTCGCAGTAGTTGCCGAAGAACTCCTTGTTGTCGTACAGGCCGGAGATGGCAAAGCAGCTGTCGAACAGGTCCGGACGGCGGTAATACAGGTTCGCCGCGTGCATGGCACCCATGGAGGCGCCGAAGGTGAGGATGCCCTGGTCATAGCCGTTGCGCTCACCGCTCAGGTGCTTGATGTAGGGCACCAGCTCCTGGGTGATGTAGTTGAACCAGCGCTCGTGGTTTTCGATGCGCCAGCGGTTGTCCGCGCCCATGGCGGCCCAGGCTTCGTTGTCGATGCAGTCGCAGGCATAAACGGTGCACCGGCCGGCCTCGATCCAGCCTGCCCAGTAGTCGATCATTTTGAAGTTTTCAAAATCAAAGAACCGGCCGCCCTGGCAGGGGATGAACAGAACGGGCTTACCGGCATGACCGTAGACCTTGAATTCCATGTCCCGGTTCAGGTGACTGCTGTAGTGCTTGTAGTAGCGAATTTCCATTGGCTTCTCTCCTAATATCTATGTTGGGGGCGAAGTGTTTTGCCCTGAATTACAGTCCCAGGCAGTCCATGAAAATGGGAATCTGCTTTTCCCAGGAGGCTTCGGAGTGATTCCCCCCGGGCACGATCCGCATGGCCAGGTTCACCCGCTTGGTCATCAGCAGGTGGGCGGTGGAGATCAGCGCCTCTGCGTTGGCGGCGTGGTTGAACATTTCCAACTCGCCGTAGTCCATATAAATGCAGGTGTCCCGCCGGATGTGGGCCCGGGCGATCATTTCCAGCACCTGGCCGGAGGAGACCCACAGGCTGGGGCTGAGGCAGGCGGCCCGCTGGAAAACATGGTTGTAGGTGGTCACGGCGTACATGGCCATCAGCCCACCCATGGAGGAGCCTGCAATGATGGTGTTGCACCGGTCAGGCAGGGTGCGGTAGTTTTTGTCGATGAAGGGTTTGAGCTCCTTGACCATCCAGTTCATATATACATTGCCCTTGCCCCGAATCTTTCCCAGGGAGGAATTTTCGTAATTCAGGGGGGAATATTCCACCAGACGGCGGTTGCCCTCATGGTTGCATTCCACGGCGACGATGATCAGGTCCTTTTTGCTCTCTACCATGTATTTGTTCATGCCCCAGGATTTTCCGAAGGTGGCATCTTCGTCAAAAAACACGTTGTGCCCGTCGAACATATACATCACGGGATAGCGGCGGTCGGGATCTTTTTCATAGGATTCCGGCAAATAGATATAAGCGGTGCGGGGGGTATCCCCGGACAGCTTGGGAATGGTGACATTCCACTTTTTGACCATGAATCAGATCTCCTTTGTTATTCAATTGGTAATTATGATATAAGTCATGGAACAGTATACCTGTTTCTTCACGTCTTGTCAACAGAAAAATCCAAAAATGTTTCCCTACAAAAATCATCCGCCCACAAGGGGCGGACAATTCATGAAATATGTACAAAACTAACATACAAAATGTGTGGAATCTCACGGAGACAAATTTTTACAAAAGGTTATGCAATCTGCCAATCCTCCGGCGGGAAAAATCCTACAGCTTGTGAAAAACAGGCTTTCTTCCTTCAAAGGTGCAGACGTATCCGAAAATCTCCTTCAGTACCTGGCAGGCATCTTTGCTGTATTGTCCCACCCGGTCACTGCGGTGGGCATCCGAACCGACGGTAACAATCTCGCCTCCCAGCTCCTTGAACCGCCGGAAATAATCCGGGGTGGGAAGGAACCCGCCGCACCGGTCCAGGCCGCTGGTGTTCAGTTCCAGGCCCTTTCCTTTGGCGGCCAGAATGCGCAGAATCTCGTCGATGATCTCCCGGTGCTCTTCATAGGGCAGGGGGGTCTTTACCGGACTTCCGGCTCCCTTGTGCAGATAGGTCATGTGGGCCAACACATCGAAATCCTCGTGGACCCGGACGCATTCCAGCATGGTTTCGAAATAATGCCGCTGGGCTTCCCAAATGGTTTTTCCCTGCCAGTATTCCGGGAAATACACATCGATGTCGTCCACGAAATGGACGGAGCCCAGGACAAAATCATAACTTCGGGCGTTTAGTTCCTTCCGCATCCGCTCCTGATTATCCTCGTACAGGCCGTATTCCACGCCCCGGCGGATGATCAGTCCCGGAATCTCCAGGCTGTCATATTCCGCGCTGTAAGCCTCCAAATCAAATTGCATGGTCTGCTCCCGGGCACCCCGGAGAAAGTCCCGGTGATCGGTAAAGCAGATTTCCTTCAGACCGGCCTTTACCGCGGCCTGGGCTAGTTGTGCGCCGGTGTCATGTCCGTCGAAGGAGACTCTGGAGTGAATGTGAAAATCATACATGGTCTGTTTCCTCCCAAAATTGACGGAATGCGGTGGGCAGGGCTGCCTGGGCCTGGATCTCTTCCCCGGTGAACCACCGGAAGCAGTCCGCCTGTTCGGCCGCTTCCATATAGAAGCCCCGCAGATTCCATTGAATGTGTGTAAAGATGTGTTTCCGCTCCACCTGGCGGGAGATGCTTTTGGGGCGCAGCCCCATTTGCTCCGCCGCAGCCAGAGCCTGGGGGACCTCCAGCTTGCCGGAAACGTTGGGAAATTCCCAGAGTCCGGCCAGCAGTCCCCGGCTGGGACGTTTGTGCAGGGCAAAGGAGCCCTCGCAGGAGAAAATGAATACGGTGCGGTCCTCCTGCCGCTTTGGCTTTTTCGCTTGCTTTACCGGCAAGTCCTCCGCCGTCCCGGCCCGGTATGCCCGGCACAGGTGGGCGCAGGGGCAGCTTTCGCATTTCGGCTTCCAGTTGGGGCCGCAGAGGGTGGCCCCCAGCTCCATCAGAGCCTGGGTGAAATCTCCGGCGTTTTCCGGGTAGATTTCTGCCAGGGCGGCGTTTACTTTCCGTTTTGTCTCCGGCAGGTCAATGGGGGAATCGTCATTGGTCAGACGGGTGCAGACCCGGAGCACATTTCCGTCCACCGCCGGGGTGGGCAGGTTAAAGGCAATGGAGCCGATGGCTCCGGCGGTATACGCCCCAATCCCTGGCAGTGCAAGAATCTCCTCCGGCTTGCGGGGAAAAACGCCTCCATATTCCCCGACAATCACCTGGGCGGCCTTTTTCAGATTTCGCACCCGGCTGTAATACCCCAATCCCTCCCAGAGCTTGTGGAGCTTTTCGTCGTCGCATTGGGCCAGAGCTTCCACGTTTGGAAGTTCTTCCAGAAAACGGGCATAATATCCCTTGACGGCCTCCACTCTGGTCTGCTGGAGCATGATCTCCGAAACCCAGATGTGGTAGGCATCCCGATCCTCCCGCCAGGGCAGCGCCCGCCGGTTTTCTTCGTACCAGGGCAGCAGCACCGCCGGAAGGGAAGAGGGGATGGCGTATTCCTGCATGAGATTGCCCCCTTTGTCTATGATTTTATCGGCTTCGCAGGCAGTCAGTCAGACAAATTGTAATTTGGCGAACCGGAATTGCCGCACCCCTTGGCTCCCCCTATGGGGGAGCTGGCTGCCCCGTTAGGGGCAGACTGAGAGGGCAATGCATTTGCCATGACCTTACTGCGTACCCTCTCAGTCAGCCTGACGGCTGCCAGCTCTCCCAAAGGGAGAGCCAAGAGGGGCGTTGCCGTATCTGCCCGCCAAATTACAATTTGTCGCGTAACTGCGACTGTATTACATTGTACAGGTGGAGAAAAATCTTGTCAAGCGGCAAGACATGCGGAAAAATTGCGAAGGATTCCCGGAGGAGATCATATGCGAAAAGCAGCGGCGCTTCCATTATTCATTCTGCTC
>JALFGI010000320.1 GCA_022777455.1 Clostridiales bacterium
GCGCTGTTCCTGTCACGCTCCCGCAGCGTTCCAAAAGCGTTCCTCTGCAGGATTATTCATAAAAAATTCAAAAATTGTCCGCCAGTCTGTCGCCATTATTATTGCGTTACAATTCATCCGGCGGAAAAAGAAACCGGCCCGGAAAAGCGCTTCTGCTTTCCGTGCCCAAAAACGATCTATGGTAAATCAGGAACCGAAACCCCAAAATGAACAGGGCTTTTGTTTTTCCATTCCAGGGGATATTTTGCCAACATTGGCAATATCTGTTGACATCACTGCATCTTCCGGAAAGGCAGCCGGAACACGCATTCTTTTGCCGTACAAATGCAAAAGCCGAAAACCTGAAGACGGCTTTCGGCTCAGCAATACGACAAATTGTTGTTTGTAGAGATGCCATCGTATGGGCGGCTATTAGCCGCACGCCGGCTAACGATTTCTGAGTGGATGGTTGAATGGCATCAGGTGGTGGGTTGGACGGATTCGCCCGACCTTGCTCACCATTGTGAGGATGTACCGTACGGGCCTCTGTAGCCGTCCCTACGGTGGCGCGTGCATATTTTTGTCCATCAAACACCAATTTGCTGAGTGAAACTGATAAGCACATTGTTTATTCTCCGGAACCGTCCCGTATGGTCAATGTAAGTTCCATGGCAACGGTCCGGATAGGCGTGCCGGGATTATAAAATGCCCGTTCCAGAATATCGATGGCAGCCGAGGCAATTTCTTCCAGCGGCATATGAACACTGGATATAGCGGGAACCAGCAGAGGGGCGAGAATGTCGTCATGGCCAACGATTTCGATGTCCTGAGGCACTCGCTTTCCCTGCGACATCACATACATCATTGCACCCAAAGCCATGGTATCCGTCCAATTAACGATGCCGGTGATTCCCGGGTGTTCACGAAAAGCTTCTTCTGTGGCATACCACGCGGCAGAGGGTTTGTGCTCGGAACAATGCTTGACATATCCCTGAACACTGCAGCCTGCCAACTTGATGGCATCCAGAAATCCCTGCAGCCGCGCCTGTTCGGCCTCGGAATGGGTCGTTTTGGAAACATACAAAAGCTCTTTGTGGCCTTTGTGAATCAAATGCGAGGTTGCGAGGAGCGTGCCTTGATGATTGTCCACAGTTACCCGGTTGAAGCCGGTGCACCCGGCCGTACGCTCGATAAAAACAACGGGAACACCCTGGCGGCGCAGCTCCTCTCTGGTGGAATCTTTCAGAACATTGTCGGAAAAGGAGGCGATCACAATTCCGCAGATATTGGTATTCTCCAGCTCACGCAGAGCAGAGCACATGGTGCTGTTGTTGATTTTGTCCGCTTTGACAAAAATTGTGCCGAATCCGGCATCCATACAGGCTCGGTGGAGACAGGATTCTAACTTTTCAAAGTATGGATTCAGAATGCCCTGCGGCAAGACCAGCGCAATGAGCTTTTTGGAGTTGGGTCGGCTATGAGAAACAGGGGTATAGCCGAGCTGCTGAACGGCCTGCTCGATTCGGTTCCGTACATCTTGCGAAACATATCCGCTGTTGTTCATGACTCTGGATACGGCTGCGATAGAGACGCCTGCCAGTTCCGCAACTTCTGATTGACGAATTTTTTTCATATAAAGGCCTCCATTCTTCATTCATGACTGAAAAATATCATTCGGCATAAAATGTCAGGCAGCGGGATATATACCCAATTATATACAGAAATAATCCAGATATCAACTGGATATATGAAATTTTTCTCATGCAGTCTGAACAACTCGTAAAATGCAGATTTGTAAACATTCCCAATTGAAAAGCAAATAATCAATATCTATAATATTCACAAATAATGAAAATTGCATAAATTATACATGAAAATTTTCATGCGGAGTGTGGGGTTATATGAACAAAATGACAGTTGGCGTGATTGGCTGCGGAATGATCAGTGAAATCTATCTGCAGAATATTACGAATCGATTTTCGGATGTACTGCAGGTGATTGGCTGCGCAGATCTGAACCCGGAGGCGTCTGCCAGACGTGCGGAGCAGTTCGGAATCAAGGCAATGACGGTGGAGGAACTGCTGAGTAGTGATGAAATTGAAATCGTACTGAATCTGACGATTCCTGCAACGCATTATGAAATCAGCAAAAAGGCACTTCTGGCAGGAAAGCACGCATACAGCGAAAAGCCTCTGGCGATTCGCCTGAAGGATGCGCAAGAGCTGGTGGCATTGGCAAAAGAACGTGGTCTGCAGGTTGCTGCAGCACCGGATACTTTCCTTGGCGGCGGAATTCAGACCTGCCTGAAGCTGCTGGAAGAAGGAGCCATTGGCAAGCCTATCTCTGCGCAGGGTCTTCTGATTGCCCGCGGCCCGGAGGGATTCCATCCGAATCCCGAATTCTTCTACCAGCCTGGTGCGGGCCCCATTATGGATATGGGCCCCTACTACTTTACCGCACTGTTTGCGATGTTCGGCAAAGCCCGCCGGGTGGCGGCGATGGGGAAATCCTCTTTTGCTGAAAAAACGGTCATGAACCCCAACAGTCCGAAGCACGGTGAGTCTTTCCCCATTAATGTGGAAAGCTTTATGAGTACAACGGTGGAGTTTGAAAACGGCGTAATTGCCAGCCTTACTACAGCTTGGGATATGAGCTATCCCTATTGGCGCTCCGGCATGCCGCTGCTTACGGTATTCGGCAGCGAGGGAACACTGTGTATTCCGGACCCCAACACCTTCGGCGGATACGGAGAAAACGGTCCTATGGGGACTGCGGAAAATTATGTTAAACTGCGCCGCGGTGCAGGAGAATTCGAAAACATTCCCATCCGGTATGACTTCGTGGAGAACAGCCGCGGTCTGGGCCTGGCGGACTTTGCCGGAAGAATCAGCTGCGGCAAAACGCCCAGAGTCAGCGGCGAAGGTTCCCTGCATGTGCTGGAGATGATGCTGGGTGCAAATCAGTCAGCAAGAGAAGGAATCTTCTATACGATGACGACGGATGCACAGCGTCCGGAACCGATGTATGAGGATGTTCCCGGAGCGGGACAGAACGGATAAGGAGAAACAGAAATGAAGTATAAAAGAGCCTGTCTGATTGAACCCAGAAAATTTGAATTCTTTGAAGTGGACGAAGAGCCCGGTCCCGGTGAAGTCATGCTGAAAATTGCCGGCTGCGGCCTGTGCAACTGGGAACTGAACTTCTGGGATGGCAGCCTGAATTTCTTTGGCTATCCTCACAAACTGGGCCATGAGTTCAGCGGCGAGGTCTATAAAGTCGGCCCCGGCTGCAAACTGCTGAAAGTCGGCGATCATGTCAGCGCCGTTTCCAAGGGGTTCGGTGGTTTTGCCGAGTACCGGATTGCAAAGGAGACCGAGTGCGAACTGCTGGATGACAGCGTGAATCCTGCCTTTGCAATGGGCGAACCGCAGAAGTGTATTGTTACGGTTCTCCGCGCAGCAGCGCCCGAACCGGGGGATTACGGCGTCATTCTAGGCGTGGGACCCATGGGCATGTGGTGCGTTCAGGGCTTGAAGTCCAATACGCTGGCAGGTCTGATTGCTGTGGATGTTGACGATGCCAAGCTGGAAATGGCCAGAAGCTTCGGTGCAACCCATACCATCAACAGCCGTAAAGCGGATGTGGCGGCAAGAATCCGGGAGATTACCAAAGGCCATATGGCAGATTTTGTTATCGAAGGAACCGGTATTCCGGCACTGCTGAATGCGGCACAGGATTATCTGCGGGTCGGCAAAGGCCGGCTGATTATGATGAGCAGCCATCACGATGTGGGTACCTTTGATTTCCGGAAAGCGGTGGATAAGGGAATTGAAATCCGCATTGCACATCCGAATTATTCCAACAACGAGCGGGATGATTTCCGCCGCGCTGCTGCACTGATCAATAACCACGTTTTCCAGAGTGAGCCCATTGTAACCCATGTGTTTATGCTCAGCGAAATTCAGAAGGCGTTTGAAACCCTGGAGCATAAGCCTGCAGGGTATATGAAGGGCGTTGTCATTCCGGACTGATGGCATAGCCTCCTTTGTGAAGTATGCAGAAGGGAGCGCGAGAGAATGGGAAAACATCCGCATATTATCATCTTCAACCCGGATCAGATGCGGGCAGATTCTATGGGACATTTGGGAAATCCGGCGGCAAAGACGCCGTTCCTTGACCGGTTTGCAGAAACGGAAGCGGTTTCCTTCCGCAATGCGTTCTGCCAGAATCCGCTTTGCGTCCCCAGCCGCTGCAGTTTTTTTACCGGGCTCTATCCCCACGTGAACGGGCACCGGACGATTTCTTACCTGCTTCGCCCAGGTGAAACCACTATGCTGAAAGAACTGAAGGAAGCCGGATATTACGTCTGGATGAATGACCGGAACGACCTCCTTGCGGGGCAGATTCCGGGCTGGGCGGAAAGCCATGTTTCCGAAATCTATTGCTGCGGACAAAAAGAAATCGGCCCCGGTCCCGTTCGGGATATCCGAGGCACGCCGAATAATAAATTTTACTATTCCCATATGGAGGGACAGCTTGGAACGGACAGTACCGGCAAACGGTATTCTCCGGATGACGAGGCGGTGGACGCTGCAATTGCGCGGATTCAGAACCGCCCTGCGGATCAGCCGCTGTGCCTGTTTCTGGGGCTCATGTATCCGCATCCGCCCTATCAGATTGAAGAGCCCTATTATTCTTCCATCGACCGGAATCTGCTCCCTCGGCGAACCCGCCCGGAGGAATGCAGCGGAAAATCGAGAATGATTCGGGAAATCCGGGAAAACAGCAGACTGGAAGGACTCAGCGAATCGGACTGGGATGAAATCCGCGGGGTGTATCTTGCGATGGTGTCCAAAGTCGACGGACAATTCCGACGGCTGGTGGAAGTTCTGAAGCAGGAGGGAATTTACGATAACTGCGCAATTTTCTTCCTGTCGGATCACGGGGATTTTACCGGAGATTACGGAATCCCCGAGAAAGCACAGAATTGTTTCGAGGACTGTTTAACAAGAGTTCCTCTTCTGATAAAACCACCCGCCGGATACGGTTTGGATCCCGGCATCAGCGACAGCCTGACGGAATTGGTGGATTTTTACGCAACGGCGATGGACATTGCCGGTGTTCAGCCGACCCACTCCCATTTTGGGAACAGCCTTGTGCCGGTATTGGCGGACAGAACCCGGGAGAACCGCAAATATGTCTGCTGTGAAGGAGGCCGCCTCCCCAACGAGACCCATTGTGACGAATATCATCTGGGCGGAGGGAAGACAGCATCCGCGGCAAGCGCGTACTGGCCCAAAATGAAAGCCCAGAGTGACGGTGAGGCACACAGCAAAGCGACAATGCTGCGGACGAACCGGTATAAGTATATTTACCGCACACTGGGAGAAAGCGAATTCTATGATCTGGAAACAGATCCCCGGGAAACGCAGAACAGAATTCATGACCCGACATTTGCGGGCATTGTATCGGATATGGAAAAACAAATGCTGCACTGGCTGGTGACGACGGCAGATGTGGTTCCATTTGAACACGATGCACGGTTCACACCGGACATGATGTTTGCAAGAGCGCGGTGTATTGCTCCGAAAGGCTATGACGCCCTGATTCAAAAAAAGATAGACGAAGGTATGGAATTCATTGATCTGGTCAATTTCTGCCGGGGTCTTTCCGCCGGAGCAGATGCCGGCGGCAGGCAGCAGAGATAAAGGGAAAGCAGCGGACGGAACCCGGAACCTTTGTTTCGGCCATGACCCAGGGGTTGGATTACAGATTTTCAGATACTTTGATTTCCAGATCTGTGTAATAGAATTCTTTTTCCGGCATGATATCGGCGCCAAGATATGTCAGCAGCAGTTCAAGCGGCAGAGCGCCCTGAATTTCCGGCTGCTGGGTTATTGTGGCGGTAATGATGCCTTTTTCCAGCATTTCCCGGGTCTTTGGGATACAGTCATAGGCAATGACGACCGGTTTCTGCCCAGAGGCAAACAGCTCAATTGCCCGACAGGCACCGTAGCTGCTTGCGGCATCAATCAGCAGTGCATCCAGATCGGGATGCTTCTGCAGGATCTCCTGAACTGCGGTAAACATGGTGAAATCATCCTGATTATTTCGGCGAATTTCAACGATCCGGATATTCGGCGCATGATGGCACAGGTAATTCTGAACGCCCTGCAGCCGTCCTTCAAGACAAAGAATACGGTGCGCACCCTGTGCAACAGCAAGTTTACCCTGACCTTTCAGAAAAAGATTGATCAGCTGCCCGGCGACGCGGCCGGATTTTACATAATCACAGCCGACATATGCAAGACGGCGGGAGTTTGGAATGTCTGTATTGCTTGTGATGACCGGAATCCCGCGGGTACGAAGCTCGGCGATTTTCCTTTGCGTGGATTCCAGATTAATGCCGAAGAGCGCAATGCCGTGCACACCTTCTGCAACCAGTTCGTCCAAAAGCCGATCCTGACTGGAAGGGTCCTCGAAATCACTGAAGCGAATGACCACCGTAACAGAATACTGCAGTAGTTCACTGCGCTTTTGCTCCACGCCATCCAAAACCTGCTGAAAGAAAGCAATCTTTTCCGGATTGAACAGGATACATCCCAATTTCAGCTGCTGCTTGGCAAAGGAAAGACTGCGGGCAGCCTGGTTCGGTGTATAGTTAAGCGCTGCAGCAACTTTCAAAATCCGCTGTTCGGTATCCGGGCGGACGGAACCACGGTGATTCAGTACGCGGTCAACTGTGCCGCGCGATACACCGGCAATCTCTGCGATTTGTTTCATTGTTGCCATAATTCAACCTCAATTCCCCACATTTCAGGCTATATCTCAGCCTTATCATACACGAAAAATCGGAACTTGTCAACGAAGGTCACCTGTCTCGGAGCGTGTGGATTGTGCAAAATGTTACATTGTGCACACGTGAACATGTTTATGCATTATGTTACACCTTGCGTCGGCATAAACGACAGAAAAATGTATAGATAAATGTGGGTAATTACAAAAAACGTTGCAGAATATTGACAATTTAATGCGAATAATATATATTCGAATCAAACGATACATTTGTTTAACGAGCACATTTCGAATCAACTGTTCGCACTGCGACGGATAAATGGTGAAATAAGATTCGGGTAAAACGGAGCACCAGTGGCCTTCTGCAGTGAAATGAATGCGGGTACCGGAATCCGGAATATCCGGAGTTCGGCCGGAGTCTCCTTCTGAAGGAAAGCATATTGGCGGCCAGATAAGAAAAAGCAGTGGAGTTGATCGAATAACCATGTTTTCAGTAACTGGATTAAAAACAGCATACATGGATACCCCGATTGGCCTTGATCTGAAAGAGATTCCGCTTTCCTGGACCATGGAAGCCAATACAAGAGGAGCCCTGCAAACAGCATTTCAGATCGTCATTTCCGGGGACAGAGAAACAGTTTCACAAGGAATCGGCATTTGCCTCGATACCGGCAAGATTTTCTCCGACCGGATGCACTTCCTGTGGAAGGACGCACCTCTAAAGAGCGGAAAGCGATATTACTGGGCAGTCCGAATCTGGAATGAACAGGGCGCAATCAGTGATTGGAGTCCTGCCGCCTGGTGGGAAATGGGGCTGCTGCATCCGGAAGACTGGAAATCCAACTGGGCGATTCCGGAACAGAATCCCGCAGTTCCGGTTATTTCCGGGTTGAACATGAAAACGATTGTCAACGAGTTGGATGAGAGTAGCCTGTATCCCTGCCAGCTGCTGCGCCGCAGGTTCACAGTTTCAAAACCGATTGCAGGCGCACGGATTTATGCAACGGCTCGTGGGTTATACGAATTGGAGCTGAACGGAGAAAAGGTTGGAGACTACAAACTCTCTCCGGAATGCACACCATATGACAAATACCATCAGTATCAGACATATGATATTACGGATACCCTGCATATCGGCGAAAATGTTGTCGGCATGCATCTGGCGCCGGGATGGTGGTCAGGCATCATTGGCCTGTTTGCGGCCTCCTGCCAGTATGGCAGTGAGATCGCGGGCCTGATGCAGATGGAAATTACATATCAGGATGGAACGTCAGAGAAAATCGTGACGGACGAGTCCTTCAAAAGTCATGACAGCTTTGTCCGATATGCAGAACTGTATATCGGTGAAAAACAGATTTCAGCGGGAGGGCTGCGCAGCTGGTCTGAACCTGGCTTTGACGATTCCTGCTGGACGCCGGTCAGATGCGCGCCTTGCAATACGATGCTGCTCCGGGGACAGAACGCCCCGCATATCCGTGTGCGGGAAGAAATCGCACCGGAAGAACTGATCGTAACACCCAAAAACGAGTGTGTCATAGATTTTGGCCGTATTCTGGCAGGATACATACGGATTCGACTGACAGGAAAAACCGGAGATATGGTACGTCTCCATTATACGGAGCAGCTGGATCCCCACGGGAACTTCAGTTTGAATATCCCGGGAGAACACAAAAATCAGACAGATACGTACATCTTTGAACAGGATGAACAGATTGTTTTTGAGCCGAAATTCGTATACCGTGGCTTCCGATACGTTTGGATTGAGGGGTATTCCGAAGAACTTCGGCCGGAGGATGCGGTGGCCGTATCCCTGTGCAGCGATATGGAACTGAGCTGCAGCTTTGACTGTTCAGATCCGCGCCTGAAAAAACTGCATCAGAATCTGGTTCGAACCACGACAGCCAATATGCTTTCCATCCCAACGGACAACCCGGACCGGGAACGGGGCGGATGGACGGGCGATGCCCAGATGTACATGGAAACGGCATGCTACCATCTGGATGTTCACGCATTTTTCCTGCGCTGGCTAAAGGAGATGCGTCTGGAGCAGCTTGCAAACGGAATTATTCCGCTTGTGATACCGAACTGGAAAAGCTACGAAAGAATTTCTTCCAACAGCGCATCCGGATGGGGAGATGCCTGTGTGATCATTCCCTGGATCCTGTATCAGCACTATGGTGATGAGCAGGCTCTTGAAGAGAATTACCCCATGATGACCCGCTGGGTGGAATATGTACGGACTTCTGCCGAACAAGAAAACGAACCGCCCTATGATACCCTCCAGCTGTCACCCCGGCAATTGGACAATTACCGATACATCTGGAACACAGGATACAAGTACGGCGATTGGTTGACCCCCAGCGTCTGTGTGAATGAGGAAGGCGGATTCTCCTACAAACCGCTTTACAGACCGCTGACGGATTTTCTGTCCTGCTGCTACTATGTATACACGGCCGGCCTTATGGAAAAAATCGCACAGCTTCTTCATAAGCCGGAAGATGCCCGATATTACCGGAGCCTGTCCCAGCGGGCAAAAGAAGCCTGTATGGAAGAAATGCTGGGTGAGGACGGAACGCCTGCGGATAACCTGCAGGGGGCAAAGGTTCTGGCGCTTGCCTTCGGTTTTGTGCCGGAGGAAAAGAAGAAACAGGTTGCCGACGATCTGGTGGAAATGATTCACCGGAACAATGGGCGGATGGACACCGGATTTTCTTCAACGGCAAAAATTCTGGAAGTTCTGCTGGAGAACAAGGGTGCCGAAGCGGCTTACGATCTGCTGCTAAACAGCCAGATGCCCTCCTGGCTTTACGAGGTGGAAAAGGGCGCTACCGGAATCTGGGAAGCCTGGCAGGGAATCATGCCGGACGGATCGGTAAATATGGTATCCTTCATTCAGCCGGCAGCCGGCAGTGTAGGCAGCTGGATCTATCAGAATGTACTGGGTATCTCCCCGCTGGAGCCCGGTTTCCGCAAAATCCGAATAAAACCGGAACCAGATGCGCGTCTGACCCATGTTTCGGGCAGTTTCCGGTCTGTCTGCGGGCAAATTTGCACAGCGTGGAAAAGAGAAGATAACCGGTACACGGTAACAGTTCGCATTCCCGCCAACACGACTGCGGTGGTGATGCTGCCCTTTGCCAATGCAGATTCTGTTGCTGAGGGCGGACGACCTATCAGAGAAGTCCGGGAGATCGTTCGCTGCACGCAGCGGGGAAATAAAACAGAAGTTGAGATCGGTTCCGGCAGTTATGTGTTTACCTATCCGGAGCAAAACATGCGAAAGGAGTGACAGAACATGATACTGGTTGTTGGCAGCATGAACATGGATATCTGCATGCTGGTTCGCGATTTTCCCCGCCCCGGTGAAACGCTTCTGGCAGATGATGTACACATGAATCCCGGCGGAAAGGGCGCCAATCAGGCAGTTGCGGCCGGAAAAAGCGGCGCTGAAGTTGCAATGATCGGCTGCGTCGGTGAGGATGATGCCGGCGTTTCGCTGATGAACTCTATCCGGTCTGCCGGAGTCTGCACGGATTATGTTTCCGTAGAAAAAGACTGCCGGACTTCAACAGCGTATATCACCGTTTCTCAGAACGGTGAGAATTCCATCGTGGTGCATTCTTCCGCAAATATGCGGCTGTCTCCGGCACATCTGACGGCCTGTGAGAGCCTGTTTGAGCAGGCGGATTACTGCATTCTGCAGATGGAGATTGCTGTGGAAACAATACGTGCAGCCATGGATCTGTGCAAAAAGCACCACGTGAAAATCGTGTTTAATCCCTCACCGCTGAACAGCTTTGATTCCGCGCTGCTGCCCGGTATTGATTATCTGGTTATGAATGAGGAAGAATCTTCCGCGATTCTCGGCATTCCCTGCAGTGATGCTTCAGAGCAGAACTGGCGCAGCTTCATGGAGAAAAATGAGATCTCCAACGTGCTGATTACGCTCGGTAAAAAGGGCTGCCAGTATTACGGCACTGACGGTGCTTCCGGATTCTTTTCATCCAGAAAAAGAAAAGCGGTGGATACAACCGGAGCAGGCGATACCTTCTTGGGTGCTCTGATCGCAGAGCTGTCACGGAAGGAACCCATTGAAAAAGCAATTCCGTATGCCAATGCAGCGGCAGGGTTGGCGGTTACCAAAGCCGGAGCCCAGCAGGCAATGCCGACACGGGCAGAAATAGAAAAGGACCTTACAATTGCAGAATAACGGCTTCCCACCGTATTCCAAACCGATCCCGGAATTCCGGCACGGCAATATCTGCCGGGATGACGCGGATTTCAATCCGTATTCGTTGCGGCACAGACCGGTTTCCGGTCTGACTGCAGAATAAACGTATTTTGGAGCAAAAAGCTCCGATACAAAAAAATTTAGGAGGAGAAACACAATGAAATCCACCCACATTTTCACCCGCATTATGGCATGTGTCCTGGCAATCGTCATGCTGTCTGCTTTGGCTGGCTGCGGCGGTAATTCCGCACCTGCCGCTACTCAGGCACCTGCCGCTGCCGATGCCCCCGCTGCCACTGAGACTGCTACCGAAGCTGCACCCGCTGCACAGCCCCACAAGATGGTTCTGGTCGGCCAGGTTGCAGGTGGTCCTTTCTGGGGCCCCGTCGAGTCTGCGTTCCGGAACGCCATCGCCGAGAAGGGCTGGGAAGGCGAGTTCTGGGCACCCACTGCACCCAGCGATTCTGCCAACCTGGAGCTGTGCGACACTGCTCTGGTTCAGGGCTATGATGTCATCGCCGTCGTGATGAACGACATCGTTATTTTCGAAGACTTCCTGAACCGTGCAAAGGAAGCAGGCGTTCTTGTTTTGGCCTTCAACTGCAACCCCGGCGAGGATGTGACTCCCGCTATGGTCGGTATCGACAGCTACGCTTCCGGTTATTCTCAGGGCACCAAGATTGCTGAGTTCGCAAAGGAACGCGGTCTGGATGCAATCCGTTACTACTGCACCTGCACCACTCTGTCCTCCGTTGCACAGCAGACCACCAAGAAAGGTGTTCTGGCTGCTCTGGCAGACAAGTTTGAGGGCGAAGTCATTGAGTTGGGCATGGTCGAAGACAAGGACAACGCAGCTACCGGCGAAGATGCAATGTCTCAGCTGTATCTGAATTACCCCGAAGTGAATACCATCTTCTGCAACGATGCAATAGGCGCTGTTTCTGCCGGTTCCTTCATCGAGTCCAAGGGCCTGCAGGGCAAGGTCATTGCCTGCGGTCTGCAGCTGAATGACGAGGCCTTTGAGCGCGTTATGAACGGCAGTTGGACGGCCACCTCCATGGTTGATGTTAACTGGATGGGCAACCAGATTGTGAAAGTTGCTGATGCAATCCTGAATGGCGGCGAGTATACTTACGAGAATTTCCCCGACAAGGTCTGGGTCTGCAACGAGCAGGAAATCGCTGAGTACAAGGCTACTCACGCTGGTTAATTCATAATCTT
>JALFGI010000329.1 GCA_022777455.1 Clostridiales bacterium
GGCGCCCGGTAACGTTTCTGCGCAGTAAAAATGATTTCCCATCCATTAATGGCGTGCAAAAACGAACCGAGCGGTGCCCAGGAGTGTAACGACGACAGACCAGCCGAGCACGCATTGGGGTGAAGCGCCCTGCGCTTCAAATTACAATTTAACGGTTTATTGACGGTAGATTGCATATTGCATAAAGAAACGCCTGGAAAGTCTGCTGCTTTCCAGGCTCTTTTCTGATTTCGGTACGGCCACGCCCGGGCCGGAGAAACAGCTTTTGGCGCCACACCCTCCGGGCGCTTCCTGTTGATAATGGCATCGAAATTTTCTTCGGTGATCTTCCTGAAATTGACCATCCCGTGACCTCCATATCCGTTATCCCATTGCTTTTTTGAAAGAAGCGTGGACAGGCTGCCGCTGGGGCCTAAGCCCGGCAGTGAGCCGCTGGGTCAGCAGGCAGCAGGTGCGGAAGGCGTAGTCGGTGTCGGTCTCAATGCTGCCGGGCAGCCTGGAATAGGCCTCGTGCATGGTGAGAATCAGTGCCACAGGGGGATTCAGAAACCGGTGGGATGGAATGGGGCAGCGGCGCACCTGGGAAAGAAAATAGTTCTGGAGCCTGGCCTCATACCGCCGGTGGGTTTTGAGGTCCTTTGGAAACCGCTCGTCGTGGGCAAAGGTGAAGGCGTCCTGGCAGTAGTGGATCAGCTTTCCCAGACGGTAGCAGTCCCAGGGGGAGAAATACTCCTTCTGGTCCAGCCGGCGCGCCAGACGCATGATGTACCTGTTGGCATTGCTGTAATTGTGTCCCCGCATCCACTGGCTTCGCAGGGAGCCTTTTATGTAGGTGGCGGGGTTCTTGTCCGGCTCGGTGCAGCCCAGCAGAAAGACTTTCCCGTGGACGGCGGGGAGATCGGCTAAATATTCATGAAGCAGAATCTGCCCCATCAGGGCGTGACTTTTATTTCGCATAGGTGCCTCCGGTTTTCTTTTTCCTCTTTGAATAATACCACAGATTACGGAATAATTGTGAACAAACCACAAAATTTTATTGGAAATTGATGCAAAATCCCGATGCCGCAGTTCGCAGCATCGGGATTATTTTAATAGATGGTCAGGTTGGCAGAGGCGACAGACATACCGTTGAAGTAGATATCCAGCACATAGTCACCGGCCTTGGTGGGAGCAACGGGGATGTCCAGCTCGGCATACTGGGAATTGTTGCTGTTCCACAGGTCGTGCCAGTTGCACACAGCCTCACCGATCAGCTCACCGGAAGCGCCCAGGGTGGTATCCCGGAAGACGTAGAGAATGTTGATGTCTTCGTAATCCAGGTAGTTGCCATAGACGCTTTGCAGAACCACGGAAAGGGGCTGTCCTGCGGCAAAGCTGTGGTTGGAGCTGTTGTTGGAGATGGCGGTATAGGTCCAGTTCTCGTCTTCCGGTGTCACCAGCAGGCGGCAGGAAATGTTGTCGCCGGAAGTCTGGTGCCCGGTGTAAACCGGAGCAGCGGGACAGGTGTACGTCTGGCTGCCGCCAAAAACGGAAACATCGCCGTCAGCCTGGAAGGTGAAGTGATAGACCGCACCGGGAATCCGGGGGGCAACGATGGCGGTGGTGCCATCGGCCTTTACCACGCTGGGCAGGTTGCTGTTGTCCAGGGTGTACATCACCATCCAGCCCCCTTCGGGAGCGGCCCCCTGGAACTGCCAGCTGAGAACCAGCTCCTGGGGATTGGACTCATCGATCTGCAGATCGGTCAGGGTGATGGGATTGGCGGAAACGGAGACGCGGGAGGTCTGGGTCATGCCCTTGGCGCACACCTCGATGGTGTAGGATTTGTCGGAAGAGATTCCGGTGAACACGGCCTGGGTGCCGGTCACTTCCTGGCTCTCGTCATAATCCCCGCCGTAACAGTGGACCCACCAGTATTCAGGCTGGATGCTTGCGGTGTTGTCCCACTGGACGGTCAGTTCTCCATTCAGGCAGGACACAATGGAAAGGTTACGGGCTCCGATGGCCTGGGCGGGGGTGAACTGCACCGTATTCTGACCACCGGCGGCGGAATTCCTGCCGCTGTTGATCATCTCCAGCCGGAAGGTGTAGAGCTTTCCGAGAACCAGATTGTTCACGGTGACGGTATGCCCGGTGAAGGTTTCGGAATATTCCGGCTCTCCGTCGGCGGAGTAGAATACCTGCCACTGGTCGGGCTCGTGCCCCTCCACGATCATGGAAAGGGTGACGCTTCCGTCCTGAGAACCCATTGCGGCGGTGAAAGCGGCCACATTGGTGGTGCCCTCGGTGGTAAAGACCTCCGTAATGGGCGTGGTCAGCTTGTGCAAACCGCTGATCTTTACCTGAATGGTATAGAAGGTGCCCGGGGTCAGCTTGGTAAACTCGGCGATTCCGCTGCGTACATTCTGGGTGTAAGAATTGCCGTAGGGGTCGGTGCAGACCACGCTGAGCAGACTTTCCTGAACGTCGGAATCCACATGAACGGTCAGCTTGCCCAGTTCCTCTTCAATGGTAATGCCGTTTACCGTTTGCAGGTACTCCGTGGAATAGTACATATATCCCCAGACGCTGGCGGCAAGCAACAGGCAAAGGAAGAAGATCAGGAACAAAATGCTGATGGCGGATCTTTTCTTCTTCTGCTGTTTGATGACCACCGGTTCCACATGGGGCTGGGGTTTCGGCGTTTTCAGAACACGCTGCTCGTAGGCCCGCAGGAACTGATTCATTTCTTCCAGTTCCTCGTCCAGCTGCTCGCTGTCTATGGGCTCGGGGGCTTCTTCCTCCGCTGCCTCCGTCTCCGGGACGTAGTCTCCGGTGAGCCGGGAGAATTCCTCGGCCGCGGCAGCCTCGATTTCGGTGGCGGAGAAAATGGGAAGAGCCTGCTCCGGAGCCGGGGAAGTCTGAGATTCCGCCTCCGGGAAGCCGTCAAAGAAAGAGCTCTGGGTCTGCTCCGGGGGTGCGGCTTCTGCTGCAGGTGTTTCTTCCGCAGATGGTTCCTGAGCGAAGGCGCGGAACTGCATTTCCAGTTCGGCAGTGGATATCGCTTCCGGCTCCTCCGGGGACGGGGGTGCTGCCTGCTCTGCCTCAGTGGGAACTTCTTCCGGCGGCGCTTCTTTGACCTCCTGGGGTACCTGCTCCTGTTCCGGTGTTACCTGCTCTTGCTCCGGTGTTACCTGCTCTTGCTCCGGCGGCACCTGCTCCGGTTCGGTCCGCTCCTGCCGGGGTTCAACTTCGGGGGACGGAGGGGGTGCTTCGTCAGGGGCAGTTGTTTCGTCAGGGGCAGCTGCTTCCGGCTCCTCCGGGGGAGTGGGGAACCTGGTGGTTTGATACCCGGCGCCGTTCCGCTTCCCGGATGCGGGGCCGGTGATGGGTTCCATAATGGGAACATCATTGATGGTGCCCCGCTGCATGTAATCGATCAGAGCCTGCCCCATCTGGGTGGGATCCTCCCACCGGTCAGCAGGATCGGGAGCGCAGGCTTTCAGCAGGATCCCGGCCATTTCCTCATCGGCAGCATCGGGGGCGGGCAGGGGCTTGGTCAGATCCTGGGGCAAAGCGCCGTGGTTGAAGATCTGATAAAGGATCATGCCCAGGGCGTAAGTATCAGCGGTACCGTTCAGCACGGAGAAATCGTCCAGCAGCTCCGGGGGCGTATAACAGCTGCGGTATTTTTCCGGCATGGAGGAAAATTTCATGGAGTCCAGGGGGGTAAAGCCCAGGTCGCCGATTTTATATTCCTTCTTGTTGGAAATGAAAATGTTGGATGGCTTCAGATCGATGTACATCATCCCGGCCTTGCGGCAGGCAGCCAGCGCGGCACAGATATCGATGCCCAGGTTCACCGCTTCCAGGTGGGAAACCGTGTGGCGGTGCATATAACGCTCCAGGGACAGCCGGAAGCCGCTGAGCAGGCAAATCCGGTAGCCGGTGCGGTTTTTCTGCATGGGTTCCACCTGGCAGCCTTCGTAGGGAAGGAATCCCTCCAGCCGGGACAGATTCTGCAGCAGCTGAACCTCCCGGATCAGATCGCCGGCAGTCTGGCGGAAATAGTCTCCGGCCTCCGCCGCGTTTTTGTAGGCTCCGGTAATCAGCAGTGCATCCAGCTGGGTCTGGGATGCGGGGATGGAAATCACCTTAACAATATATTTTCGTTCGGAATTTTCCTTCACCGCGGGATAACAGCAAACGCCATAATGGTCGTTTACCGGTGTACCGATGGTAAAACCATCCAGCAGGGGAGAGACGTCAATTTGTTCAGGCACGTAAACTCGCCTCCTTTATCCCCTGTATCATATACGAAAATTACAAAAAATGCAATATGTTTGTGCTTGTTTTCTTGAAGGAACTGTGATATAATACGTCGAAAGGATGGATTCGTTTCCCCATCCGGACAGGAGGTTTGAAAATGAGCAAGATGGTATGCGATATTTGCGGTACAACTTATGATGACGCCTCCGGCGTTTGCCCGGTTTGTGGCTGGAATCCCGGCAACACGCTGGATGCCGCCGACAATGTGGACGATATTATGAACGATGATTTTCAGCTCGACGATCTCGATGATGTAATTTCCGATGTCCCTCCCCAGAAGGGAAAGGCGGTATTTGATTATGACGCGGTAAATCCCCGCCGCCGTCAGCCCGCCGCCCCTGCTGCCCCTCCCACCTCTCCAAAGCCTGCCAAGCCTGCAAGACCGGTGAAGCCCGCTCCCGTGGAGGAAGAGGAAGAAGAGGAAGAGGAGTCCGGCTCCAACAAGTTCCTGGTGATCATCCTGGTGGTTCTGATCCTTGCGCTGCTGGCAGTGAGCGGTTACATCGCTTATACCAAGCTGTGGAAGCCCGACCGTGTGGGCAGCGACGACAATAAGCCCCAGGAGACCGTGGCCACGGAGCCTGTGGACTACACCGATCCCGTGAGCACCCAGGAGCTGGTCACCGAGTCCACCGAGTCCACCGAGGAAACCGAGCCCACCATTCCCTGCACCGAGCTGTCCCTGGTTGCCGGTATGGACAAGCTGACCACCCCCGGCCAGTATTGGAGACTGATGGTCAAGTACGCGCCCGACAATACCACCGACACCGTGACCTATACTTCCGGTGATGAGTCTGTGGTCACCGTGGACGAATACGGCCGGGTCACCGCCGTGGGCGAGGGCGAAACCGTGATCGTGATCCAGTGCGGCGACAAGCGGATTGAGACTCCTGCCGTTGTCAGCTATGCCGCGGAGGAGACCACGGAGACAACTGCTTCTGCTCCCGCAGAGGGTACTTCCGGCACCGGAACTTCCTCCGGCACCACCGTGGCCACGCCCAGCAGCGGTGTGCTCAAGCTGAAGAAGACCGACATCACCTTCAGCCGCCGGGGTGTTTACATCACTCTGGAGCTGGAAAACGGCATCTCCGCCGACAGCGTGAAGTGGTCCACCAGTGACTCCGGCGTTGCCAATGTGTACAACGGCCAGGTCACTGCCATTGGCAGAGGCGTCTGTGTGGTTAAAGCCGAGTACAACGGCCAGGTTGCTGAGTGCGTCGTGCGCTGCAAGTTCTGATTCAGGTTCTGATTGTTAAAATGCGGCGGCAGTCCGGTTCGGGCTGCCGCTGATTTTATTCTCCCTGGGTAAAGACTCGCCTGCGGAACAGAAACGAGATGCACCACAGACCGGCCAGTCCCACCAGGGTGTAGATGATTCTGCTGAGCAGCGAGGCTTGCCCGCCAAACAGCCAGGCCACCAGGTCGAACTGAAACAGCCCGACCAGGCCCCAGTTGGCGCAGCCGATGATGGCCAGAATCAGCGTCAGGGTATCCATGCGTTAACCTCCAATATTGTGGGATAGGCATAGCATTCCCGGTTTTGAAAATAATATCAGGCCGGGAATTGCTTTTGGTGAAATCTGCGGTATAATAGATCCATCCAGAACGAAACAGAAGGAGAAAACTATGACGACTTTGTATGAAGGCGCATTTGCAAAGCTGAACCTGACCCTGGATGTGCTGGGGAAGCGGGAAGACGGCTATCACGATCTGAAGAGTGTCATGCAGACCATTTCCATCCGGGACGATGTGGAAATCGACATCGGAACCGGTAAGCCCTGGAGCCTGGAGTGCAGTGCCGAAGGGATTCCCACAGACCATAAAAACCTGGCCTGGAAGGCGGCGGAGGTCTTCTGCCAGGAAATGAAAAAGGACCCCGACGGCATTTCCATCCGCATTCACAAGCGCATTCCCTCCGGAGCCGGTCTGGGCGGCGGCAGCGCGGATGCGGCGGCGGTGCTCCGTGCCCTGAACCGGCACTACGGCAGCCCGCTTTCCGTTCTGGCCCTGGCAGAGCTGGGCGCCCGGGTGGGAAGCGACGTTCCTTTCTGCGTCCTGTGCGGCACCGCCATGGTGGAGGGCCGGGGCGAACGGCTGCGCAAGCTGCCGGATCTGCCGGACTGCGTTTTCGTGGTGTGCAAGCCGGATTTTTCCGTGTCCACCCCGGAGCTCTATCAGAAAATTGACACCGTGGCCATTGCCCACCATCCCGACAATATGGCCATGGAGAGCGCGCTGCTGGCTGGGGACTTGGGGAAGATTGCGGACCTCATTGAAAATGTATTCGATCCCGTGGTCACCGCCGAGCATCTGGAGCTGAATTACATCAAATCCATCTGCAACAGCTATGGTGCCCTGGGTATGCAGATGACCGGCTCCGGCTCTGCCATTTACGCCATCATGCCCAGCTTTGAGTATGCCGCTGTGGTGTGCAATATGCTCAAAGAAAACTATCCCAACGTGTTCATCGCAAAGCCCGTTTGATTCCTCAGAATTTCAAAGCCGCCCGAGCCAGGCTGTTCGGGCGGCCTTTTCATAGCGTCAGCAAGTAGGGAAATTGTAATTTGGCGATGTGATGGGCGGCAGAAATACCTTCCCCCGAGGGGAAGGTGCCCCAGTTCGCAAACTGGGGCGGATGAGGAATGGCGACGCAGTGGGACAAGAAATGCACCCAAATAAAACGGATAAAGGA
>JALFGI010000337.1 GCA_022777455.1 Clostridiales bacterium
AATCCAACGATATAGGTTTTTCCTAGCGGTTCAAAAAGGAGTACACAGCAATGGAGATAAAAGAGACAATCGAAATCTTGTCACTAGAGGAAAAAGCCGCCCTGCTCCAGGGTTGGAGCACCTGGACCACCTGGGACGGCAGCAAGAAGGAAATCCCTGCCATCTTCCTCTCCGATGGCCCCCATGGGCTTCGCAAGCAGGCGGGAGCGGGAGATCATCTGGGCCTCAATGCCTCCATCCCCGCTACATGCTTCCCCCCCGCTGCCACCATGGCCAACTCCTGGGATACGGAATTGGGCGAGGAACTGGGCAAGGCGCTGGGAGAGGAAGCGGCGGCAAACGATGTCCATGTGGTTCTGGGCCCGGGACTGAATATGAAGCGTTCTCCTCTGTGCGGACGGAATTTTGAGTATTTCTCCGAAGACCCCTATCTTGCCGGCAAAATGGGTGCGGCCTATGTTCGCGGCATTCAGTCCGCCGGTACTGCCGCCTGTCCCAAGCACTTTGCTGTCAACTCCCAGGAGCTGCGGCGGATGTGCATGGATTCCGTTCTGGACGAGCGCACCCTGCGGGAAATCTACCTCACCGCCTTTGAAATGGCGGTGAAAGAGGGCGGCACCAAGGCCATCATGTCCAGCTATAACCAGGTGAACGGCACCTACGCCAACGAAAATGCCCACCTGCTGACGGAGATTCTTCGGGAAGAATGGGGCTTTGACGGCTTCGTGGTCACAGACTGGGGCGGGGACAACGACCATACCCAGGGCGTGAAGGCCGGTTCCAATCTGGTTATGCCCATCCCCGGCCCGGACTGCGCCATTGGCCTCATCAAGGCGGTGCAGGAGGGCAGAATCTCCGAAAAGGTGTTGGACAAGCGGGTGGGAGAGCTGCTGGAACAGGTTTTCTCCCTCACCGAATCCGTGGCCGCCGCAAAAAAGAGCTTTGATGTGGATGCCCACCATGAAATCGCGGAAAAATGCGCCGCAGGCTCCATTGTCCTGCTGGACAACGACGGGATTCTCCCGATGAAGAAAGAAATCAAAACCGCCATCATCGGCGACTTTGCAAAAGCACCCCGGTACCAGGGCGCAGGCTCCAGTCAGGTCAATCCCACAAAGCTGGACAATCTCTATGACTGCCTGGCTTCCGCCGGGGTGGACATTACAGGCTATGCCCAGGGCTTTGACCGGAAAAATCCCCAGCCAAATCCGGGGATGATCGAGGAAGCGGTTCAACTTGCTAGGGAAGCGGAAGTGGTTCTGCTCTGCGTGGGTCTGGACGAAATTCTGGAATCCGAAGGCATGGACCGGCTGCACATGGAGCTCTCCCAGAGTCAGCAGGCCCTGATTGATGCAGTGTCCAACGTCAACAAAAACATCATTTTGGCGCTCTCCGGAGGCGCTCCCTTTGTCATGCCGGAAAGAGACAAGTATCGTGCCGCCATCCACGGGTATCTCGGCGGTCAGGCCGGTGCCAGTGCCATGGCAAAGGCGCTGCTGGGCGAAATCAATCCCTCCGGCAAGCTGAATGAGACCTGGCTCCTGAAGCTGGAGGACAACCCCTCCTATCCTTACTTCCCCAGCAAAGAGCGCACCGCCGAACACCGGGAGGGCCCATACATCGGCTATCGCTATTACGATACCGCGAATGTCCCCGTGCGCTATCCCTTTGGCTATGGTCTGAGCTACACCACGTTCCTTTATTCCGATATTTACGCAGACCAGAACCGTGTGACCTTTACCATCACTAACATTGGATCCCGGGATGGTGCGGAGATTGCCCAGGTGTACATTTCCTGCAAGAACGGTAAGGTCTTCCGCCCGAAGAAGGAGCTGAAAGGCTTTACGAAAGTGTTCCTAAAAGCGGGAGAGCGCAAAGAGGTGTCGGTAACTCTGGATGACAAAGCCTTCCGCTACTTCAATGTCAAGACCAACCGCTGGGAAGTGGAGACCGCCGACTATGAAATCAGCGTGGGTGCCAGCGTGGCGGATCTTCGCCTCACCAGTCAAATCCATGTGACCGGCACCAACGCTCCTATCCCTTACGATGCGA
>JALFGI010000047.1 GCA_022777455.1 Clostridiales bacterium
AAAAGCCCAGCAAAAGCTGGACTTTTTCGACAGTCTGGGCTCTCCCCTTGGGAGAGCTGTCAGCCGAACAGGCTGACTGAGAGGGTGCCGCAGTAAGGAAATGGTAACCAAAATTCATGTGTTGCCCTCTCAGGTGAGCCCCTTACGGGGCAGCCAGCTCCCCCAGAGGGGGAGCCAAGTGGTGCGTCGGTTCCGGTACGCTAAATTACAATTTACCGATCTCTGCGGGCAAATATGGGCCTTGGTTACAAAATCAGGCAGATCAGGCCGGAGGCGCCTTCGTTGACGATTCTTTGCAGGGTGCCCCGGAATTTGCCCCGGACTTCTTCGGGCATCCGGATCAGCTTGGCATTCAGGCCCTCCTGGATCAGGTCGTACACGGATTTACCGAAAATATTGCTCTGCCAGAGCTTCTCCGGGTCCTCATCCCGCAGGTAGTCGATCAGCTCCCGGGACTGCTTTTCGTCCCCCACCATGGGACTGATCTCCGTGTCGATGTCAATGCGCATCATGTGGATGGAAGGGGCACCGGCCTTCAGCCGCACGCCGTAGGAGCCGCCCCGCTTGAGAATTTCCGGGGTTTCCAGCTTCATCTCCTCCGCCGTGGGCATCACCACGCCATAGCCCGTAGCTTTGACGGAGGCCAGCGCCGAGGAAATCTTGTCATACTCCCGGCGGATATCCGACAGCTCGGACAGCAGCTTGAGTAGCTCCCCGTCGGTTTTGATGGGGATGCCCGCCCGGCTGCTGAGAATCTCATAGAACAGCGCCTCCGGGAATACCATGGCGCAGGACACCACGCCGCTGCCCAGGTCCACGCTGCGCAAAGTGTAATCCTGCACCTGTTCCAGCTCCGCCAGAGAGGCCAGCGCCGCCTCCGCCTGACCCAAATCCTGAATCTCCCCTGCCCGCTGGAGCAGGGCCTGGTACAGTTCGGCTTTCACCGGGTGCTCCGGCTCCAGGGCATCCAGCCACCGGGGCAGGTACACCCGCAGCTCCGTCATGGGGAAGGCCGCCAGAATGGCGCTCAGCAGCCGCCCGATGCCCTGCCGGTCCAGGCTCTGGCAGTCGGCAAGGAAGGGCCGGACGCCAAACTCCCGGCTAAGGTAATCCCCCACCGCCGCTGCCGCCTCGCCCCCGGGCTCCCGGCTGTTCACCACCACCAGGAAGGGCTTCCCCGTGGCCTTCATGTCCTGGATGGCCCGTCGCTCCGCCTCCAGGTAGTCCTGGCGGGGAATCTCCGTGATGGTGCCGTCGGTGGTGACCACCAGACCGATGGAGCAGTGGCCCTCCATCACCTTTTTGGTGCCCAGCTCCGCCGCCTGGGTCATGGGGATCTCCTGGTCAAACCAGGGGGTGGTGACCATTCTGGGGTTGCCGTCCTCCTCCGCCCCCACGGCCCCGGGGACCATGTAGCCCACGGAATCGATGAGCCGCACCCGCAGCCGGGAGGTGCCGTCGGGGGAGATTTCCACCGCCTCCTCCGGCACGAATTTGGGCTCCGAGGTCATGATGGTTTTCCCGGAGCCGCTCTGGGGCAGCTCATCCCTGGCCCGCTCCCGGCGGTAGGGGTCCTCCATGGCGGGGATCACCAGCTCCTCCATCACCCGCTTGACCAGGGTGGACTTCCCGGTGCGCACCGGGCCCACCACACCGATATAGATATTGCCGCCGGTTCGCGCGGCAATTTCCGAATAAATTTCCTCCATAGCCAGCCTCCTCATCCGGCAGGAGAGGGCTCCTGCCATGGTTTGGTTCAGGATATGACCCGGGGCCGGGGATTAGAACCCGGTCCCGGTTGAACGGAAATAGATGACGTGGAAATACCTTCCCCCGGGGGTGGTGCTCCGCGCAGCGAATTCAAAATCTCAATGATTGCCGGTGGCAATCATACCATAATGAACAGGTGGCCGAGCGTCAGCGAGGTCGGATGAGGAACGGCGACACAGAAATCATTGGGATTTGTTCGTTAAAACGGAATGTTTTCCAGCATTTTATGGTTGATTTGAGAACCATCTGTCATCCAACCGGGCGCATTCCTCATCCGCCCCAGTGTGCGCACTGGGGCGCCTTCCCCCCGGGGGAAGGTTTTGTATGTCGGAACCTGATGCCAGGCAGCCAAACGCCCAATTGTGCTGCATTGTAGATTGTTTGTGTCGAAATTGATACAGATAAAAACGGATTTGATAAATTTCTGGATTTTTCATTGACAGAACCGCTCCGGCAGTGTATAGTTAGCCTGGAAAAAAATGATGGTTATTCCGGAAGGAGCAATGTTATGTATACCATCCATGAGCTTTACGATCTTGAGCACACCGCCGCCAAGGCGTATCTTTCTCAATTCACCTACCCCTGGGAGGCGCTGAAGGGCATCAAGGATCTGATTCTGGAGCTGGGCAGCCGGCTGGGGGAGGATTACAAAGAGGTCAGTCCCCAGGTCTGGGTCCACACCACCGCCACCGTGGCCCCCACGGCTTTCCTGGGCAGCCCCTGCATCATCGGCCCGGGCACCGAGGTGCGCCACTGCGCCTTCGTCCGGGGCAGCGCCCTAGTGGGGGCAAACTGCGTGGTGGGCAACTCTGTGGAGCTGAAAAACGTGATTCTCTTTGATAACGTCCAGGTGCCCCACTACAACTATGTGGGCGACAGCATCCTGGGCTACAAATCCCACATGGGCGCCGGGAGCCTGACCTCCAACGTCAAGTCCGACAAGACCTTGGTGGTGGTGAAATCCCCTGATGAGCAGATTCCCACCGGGCTGAAGAAATTCGGCGCCATGCTGGGTGACTTCGTGGAGGTGGGCTGCAACAGCGTCCTGAATCCCGGCACCGTCATCGGCCCCCACACCAACATCTACCCCACCTCCTGCGTCCGGGGCGTGGTTCCCGCAAACAGCATCTGGAAAACCGGCGGGA
>JALFGI010000144.1 GCA_022777455.1 Clostridiales bacterium
GAGACCATTAAACAGCGCAGGAATACGCTTTCTGAGAACCTAACATATCAGCAGCTACGTATGATTGAGGCTTTCCCAAAGCTTAAACTGCACCGCCATAATGATCTTCTGGTAGAATTGAGGAAAACCATTTCCAAAAAACGAAATCAACATTAAAGCCACCGCTATTCATAGTGCAGACCTCGTGTATGTGTTTGGTGTTTTGTAGCGATTACATGATACCATACATTGGGTCTGCACTGCTTTTTTATTTCGGGTTTTCGATTAAAAAGTTGGATTTTCTAAGGGTGCGAAGTTTGAGTGATTAACACGGCGCGCTTTGGCATTGAGGGCTCCGCCCAGCAGCTTTGCGCCCTGACGCGGCGGGCATTTCGTTTGGAGTGAGGGCATTGGCAGAAAGGCCGGGAAATGGCTTTCATCATATAAATAGTTGGAATTACCGGGAGAAAAGCTGCGTAATTCCAGCTTTTTCAACATAATAGACTGCCTTTTCGGGAACGCCCGGCCGGTATCCAATCAGCTTGCAAATGCGATCTTCGGTATTCAAACAAACGCCCTGGGTTTCTTTGTGTAACAAATCACAAAACCTGCCTGCCTCAATACGTCTCCTTTTATCGATAATTGTATATTGATTTATCTCCGATTATGGAATATAATACTGTCAACAAGCAAACAAAGATGATGGAGGGAATACCGCTATGAAAATCACATTCTTTGCCGCAAAAACCTACGATCGGGAGAGCTTTGGCCAGATTCGGATGGACTACCCCGAGCTGGAACTGGAATACTGGGAAACGGAGCTCTCTCCCAAAACCGCCGCTTATGTTACCGATTCTCAGGCCGTCTGCGCCTTTGTCAGCTCGGATGTGGGAGCCGAGGTGTTGGAGGTTCTGGCAGACCGGGGGGTGAAGCTGGTGCTGATGCGCTGTGCCGGATTCAACAATGTGGATCTGGAGGCCGCTACCCGGCTTGGCATCAAAGTCATGCGGGTTCCCGGCTACTCCCCCGAAGCCGTGGCTGAACACGCCATTGCCCTGGCCATGGCCGTCAACCGCCATCTCCACAAGGCCTATATCCGGGTTCGGGAGAATAACTACAGCCTGCAGGGGCTCTCTGGCGTGAACTTCTACGGAAAAACCGCCGGCATCGTGGGCACCGGCCGCATTGGCGCCGCCATGGCCCGCATCTGCTATGGCTTTGGCATGAAGGTCATAGCGGTGGATGCCTATCAGAACAAGAATCTGCCCTTCGTCACCTATGTGGACATGGACACCCTGCTGCGCCAGAGCGATCTGATCTCCCTCCACTGCCCCCTGTCCGATGACACCTACCACATGATCAATCTGGAAACCATCAATAAGATGAAGGACGGTGTCATTCTCATCAACACCTCCCGGGGCGGTCTGGTGAGCACCGATGATCTGATTGCCGGCATCCGGGAGCGGAAATTCTTCGGCGTGGGCCTGGATGTCTACGAGGAAGAAACCGCCAATGTCTTTGAAAACCACGAGGACGACATCATGATGCACTCCACCACTGCCCGGCTTCTCTCCTTCCCCAATGTGATCGTCACCTCCCATCAGGGATTCTTCACCGGTGAAGCCCTGGGCGCCATCGCCCGCACCACCCTGGATAACGCCAGAGGCTTCCTTCAGGGCGTTTCCACCGGAACCGAACTCAACTGAATTGCCGTGTAAAGAAATGTACCGGGGCCATGCCACGGTACATTTCTTTAGGGCAATACCACATAATGGGGCAAGGAGATTTTGACCCAAGAGAAAGCATGGAAAATGCGGGAATATATCCGGTATTCCCGCACTTTCCAAACCTTCACCGGGAGAAAATTCTTTTGCCGAAAGCGCTTGCTCCATTGCCGTAATGAAAGCCCGGTATCAAATGGAACAAAGGTGGAGTGTCATTATTGGGGAAATCGCCATTAAGGATCTAAACATCAGCTACAACAAGGGCAAGTCCTATGTTCTGAAGGATTTGGATCTTGAGATTCGGGACGGAGAATTCTGCGTGTTTCTGGGTCCTTCCGGCTGCGGCAAATCGACGGCAATGTATTCCATTGCGGGTCTGCTGCACCCTGCCAAGGGTGAGATTCGCTTCGGCGACCAGATGATGACCGCGGTGAACGAAAAAGGGAAGGAGACCACCTTCATTCCGCCCCAGGAGCGCAATATTGCCATGGTGTTCCAGGAATATGCGCTGTATCCCAATATGACGGTGCGCAAGAACATGTCCTTTGCGCTGGAGACCAAGAAAACCCCCAAGGAGGAAATCGACAAGCGCGTCAGCGCCATGTCCACCATGCTGGGACTGGATGAACTGCTGGACCGCAGGCCCGCCGAGCTTTCCGGCGGCCAGCGTCAGCGTGTGGCTCTGGGCCGGGCACTGGTCCGGGATCCCCAGGTTTTCCTGCTGGACGAGCCCCTGGGCAATCTGGATGCCAAGCTCCGGGATCAGGTTCGCTATGAGCTGAAGAAGATCCAGACCCAGCTGGGCGTCACCACCATCTATGTCACCCACGATCAGACGGAGGCCATGACCATGGCAGATCACATCGTGCTGATGAAGGATGGCCGCATCATGCAGCAGGGTACGCCCAATGAGCTGTATGACCATCCCAACAGCCTGTTCGTGGCAAGCTTTGTGGGTACTCCCCAGATCAACAAACTGACCTGCCGGGTCATCCGCGAGAACGGCGTACTGAAGTTTGTCTGCGGAGAGCTGGTGATGCAGGTGCCCATGGAGCTGACAAAGGCCATGGAGCGCTGTGAGGGCAGGGAAGTCATTGTGGGCATTCGTCCCTCCGAGCTGCAGCTCGACCCCGACGGCGTCGGAGAGCTGACGGGCAGTGTGGATGGCGTGGAGCCCCTTGGCGACGGGTTTATCGTCTACTTCAATGTGGCCGGGCAGGTGCTGGTGGCCAAGATCGCAGGCGGCAGCACCAGAATCGGCAAGACCATTTCCGTCAACGTGGAAAGCGGCAAAATCCACGTTTTCGACATCAAGACGGAAGAGAGAATTTCCTGATATTACAATAAAGAGGCTGTCTTAAAATGATTTGCAAAAATCATCAGCCTCAGCAGATCCTTCTTTTTCATTTCTCTGTCAATCATCAACATGAATAGTCTCTTATATGACACGCCCATCATAATCGCTCCTTTTCAGAGTTTAGAACAGTATTTGTCTGTTATAGTTCCATATCTTCACAAATACAAGAGTATACATGAGAATATGATGTTTTTCTATACATCTTACAGGTTATTCCCTTGTTTGCGCGTTTTTTCATTGGCCCCCATCTTCATGGCTGGGGAAAATTGTGAGAATATCAAACAACATCCTGCGCCTGTACAGAGCGTCCAAGCTATGGGGAATCTTGGAGGAATAGACGTAGGTATTGACGGTAAAACTGCAGTTGCTGTATCCAAACCATGTCTGGATAGAAGTTCTAAGGGCGAACAGACTGAGCCCAGAGCAAGCATGCTCTGGGCCCAGTTTACACTTTATCTTTTTTCACCTCTTCGATAGGCTGAAGCAGGATTCCTTTGAATCCCCATTTGGGGGACTCGCCGGGTTTTCTCCATTTATCCTTTCTCACCCGATCACTGTAGCAATGCAGCAGATGTCTGGAAAAGGAATTTTCATTGTCAA
>JALFGI010000124.1 GCA_022777455.1 Clostridiales bacterium
CCCACTGAAAGGCAGGTTCCTCACGCGTTACTCACCCGTTCGCCACTAAGTTAAGTCCCGAAGGGCTTAACTCCGTTCGACTTGCATGTGTTAGGCACGCCGCCAGCGTTCGTCCTGAGCCAGGATCAAACTCTCAAAAAAATGATATCTTAAACTCCAAAGAGCTTAAAATCAATCTTTTGAATAATTTGCTTCTAGCAATAATTACTCAAGAATTTTCGTTGGCTGTTTTTTCGCTTACGCTTAAACAATCCATTAATTGTCCAAGGTGTTCTAGTTTGTCTTTACGTTATTCAATTTACAAGGTACAGAGCCGTTCAAGCTTTCGCTGTGAACTCGTTTAGTCTATCATGGAAGCCTCAACTTGTCAAGAGCTTTTTTCATCTTTTTTCAGGTTTTTTCGGCTTCGCGGCTCCCTCCGGGCCTCTCAGGGGCCGTTCATCGGAGAGCTTGCATATATTACCACCTCCCACTCCATTTGTCAAGCACTTTTTACAATTTTCTTCATTCTTTTTTGTATACTTTTACTCATGGACAGATGTCCGCAAGAGCCGCATTTCCCCTCTGATCCCGGAAGCAGCAGGTGCCTATATTCTGCCCAGGCCTGTCAGAATCCATACACAATACGCAATTGTCGCCCAGTCCCTGTGGGGTACTGTGAATTCGCCTAACCTGGTCTATGATCGTGGGCTGGTACTGCGCGGGCGGATGAAATCCTCCCCTACAGTTTAGTCGGTGGATTGTGCGGATTCGCCCGATTGGCGGGTGGGAAGCTGCGTAGGGTTCTGTGTAATTTTGGTGGTTTTTCTTTGACATTCTATTATATTATCAGTATAATAGAAGGTTGTATGATTTATCATTGGAGGAATCCCTATGAGAATGAGAAAGATGCGAAACCTGGAGCCCAGGATGGAACGGTGCGCTGCTTACCGGATTGCTGAGCCCGCTTCCCTGAAAGGGAACTGGCGCAGCCTGAAGCCGGACTGCACGGCCCTTTGGGTAGAGGTGGGCTGCGGCAAGGGAAAGTTCACCGCCGAAACTGCCCAATCAAACCCCGACGTGCTGCTCATCGCCGTGGAGCGCTGCAGGGAAGCAGTAGTGGTGGCCATGGAGAAGGCCAAGGAGATGGGCCTGACCAACGTATACTATATTGATATGGATGTTGCCATGATGGAAGACATCTTCGCCCCCGGAGAAATTGACCGTCTGTTTATCAATTTCCCCGATCCCTGGCCCCGGAAGAAGAACGCCAAGCGGCGGCTGACCCATCGGAGCTTCCTGGATAAATACTGCCGGGTGGTCCGGGAGGGCGGTGAGTTCCACTTCAAAACCGACAACGCGCCCCTTTTTGAATTCAGTCTGGAGGAATTTGCCGCCTGCGGTCTGGAAACCAAAAACGTCACCCGGAATCTCCACGAGAACGGCATTGTGGGCATCATGACCGGGTATGAAGAGAAGTTTCACGCTCTGGGCACGCCCATCAACCGATGCGAAGTGGTATGCAAGCCTTTTGTGCTTCCTCCCGAGGAGAAAAAATCCAAAGGTCAGGCCGTGGAGGAAGCCCAATGACCTACTTCGCCGGAAGCTGCGATGTGGCCGTGATCGGCGCGGGCCACGCGGGAATTGAAGCAGCCCTGGCTGCCGCAAGACTGGGACTGCATACCATCCTCTTCACCATCAATCTGGACGCGGTGGGCAACATGCCCTGCAATCCCGCCATCGGCGGCACCGGCAAGGGCCATCTGGTCCGGGAGCTGGACGCTTTGGGCGGCGAAATGGGCGTTGCCGCCGACGCCAGCTGCATCCAATACCGGATGCTGAACCGGGGCAAGGGCCCGGCGGTTCACTCCCTGCGGGCCCAGGCCGACCGGGTGCGCTACAAATCGTACATGAAGCACGTCCTGGAACTCCAGGAGAACCTGGAGCTGAAGCAAGCCCAGATCACCGAAGTTCTGACGGAGAACGGAGCCGTTACCGGAGTGCGCACCCAATTGGGAGCGGAATATACCGCCAAGGCGGTGGTGATTGCCACCGGCACCTACCTGGACAGCACCGTGATCACCGGCGAAAGTGTGATCCCCTCCGGGCCGGACGGGATGCACCCCAGCGTAGGGTTAGCGGACTGTCTGCGCAGCCTGGGGCTGGAGCTTCGCCGGTTCAAAACCGGCACCCCGCCCCGGGTGAATCGTCGGAGCATTGATTTTTCCAAAATGGAGCTGCAGCCCGGGGACGAGACGGCGGAGCCCTTCTCCTTCCGCACGGAGCGAAAGGTGAACAATTCCGCCGTGTGCTACCTGACCTACACCAACGAGGAAACCCACCGGATCATCCGGGAGAATCTGTACCGCAGCCCCATGTACGACGGAACCATCTCCGGTGTGGGGCCCCGGTACTGCCCCAGCATTGAGACAAAGATCGTCCGCTTTGCGGACAAGTCCCGGCACCAGCTGTTCATTGAGCCCTGCGGACTGGACACGGAAGAAATGTACATCCAGGGCTTCTCCTCCAGCCTGCCGGAGGATGTGCAGCTTGCAATGATCCGCACCATTCCCGGCCTGGAGCAGGCGGAAATGATGCGCCCCGCCTACGCCATTGAATATGAATGCGTGAACCCCACCCAGCTGCTGCCCACCCTGGAAACCAAACCGATTTCCGGCCTGTACGGCGCAGGGCAGTTCAACGGCACCTCCGGCTACGAGGAGGCCGCCGTTCAGGGTCTGGTGGCCGGTGTGAACGCCGCTCTGAAAATTCTGGGCAAGCCCCCCATGGTCCTCACCCGGGACACCAGCTACATCGGCACCCTGATCGACGACCTGGTGACCAAGGGCACGGAGGAGCCCTACCGGATCATGACCAGCCGCAGCGAATACCGTCTGCTCCACCGGCAGGACAATGCCGACCAGCGGCTGACGAAAATCGGCGCGGCCATCGGCCTGGTGAGCCCGGAGCGGCTGCGCCAGGTGGAGGAGAAATACGACGCCGTCCGCCGGGAGCGAAACCGTCTGGAGGCCACCGGTCTGCCGGGAAGCGAGGGGCTGAACGCCATGCTGGAAGCAAAGGGCAGCGCCCCCGTGAATAACTCCGTCCGTCTTGCCGACCTGCTCCGCCGCCCGGAAATCTGCTACGGGGACATCGCCCCCTTTGACCCCAACCGCCCGGCCCTGAGCAAGGCGGTGACGGACGAGGTGGAAATTCAGATCAAGTACGCGGGGTATCTCCTCCGCCAGGAAAAGCAGGTGGAGGAATTCAAGAAGGAAGAAGCCCGTCTGCTGCCCCAGGATCTGGACTATGAATCCATCGGTGGTCTCCGGCTGGAGGCAAGGCAGAAGCTTCAGGAGATTCGCCCCCGGTCCATCGGTCAGGCTGGCCGAATTTCCGGCGTCAGCCCCGCGGATATCGCGGTGCTACTGATTTATCTGGAGCAAAGGTAGTTTTTTCGCACGCCGTTCGTAGGACGGTTTTCTGACTCCGCCAACCAGGTAACGAAACATGCCAGAGTCGATAAATGGAATTATGTATCATTTTGTGGGCATATATCCCATAAATATTCCGAAAATTGTTCCATTCAACGCACCATTCAAAAAATCCAACCGGGTCGGCGGGGTCAAGACCCCGCCCTACAAATGGGCACAATTGCCGCCCCTGTGGCATACCCTATTGGGAGGCGATGATTTTGGCAATTGTAAAAACGGATGTACCGATGACGGCACAGCTGTGCAGTGAGACCATCGACGCATTGGTCCGGACTTACCCCTTCTGCCGCAGCGAAATATTGACGGAAACCGCTTTCGGCAGGCCGGTGAAAACCCTGGTGATCGGGGACGGGGAACGAAATGTTCTCTTCACCGCCGCCCACCACGCCAATGAGTGGATCACCACCCCCGTGCTTCTGAAATTTGTGGAGGAGCTGGCGGAGGCCATCAGTCGGGGCGGTAAAATCTGGGGCGTGGACGCCGCCACCATCCGACGGCTCACCACCATCCACACGGTGCCCATGGTGGACCCGGACGGAGTGGACCTGGTCACAGGGGCCATTGAGCCGGGCTCCCTGCAGTACGCGGCAGCCCAGGCGCTGGCGGAATTGTACCCCCGGATTCCATTTCCCAGCGGCTGGAAGGCCAACCTGCTGGGAGTGGATCTGAATTTACAGTATCCCGCCGGGTGGCTGACCGCCCGGGAGATCAAATTCGCCGCCGGGTATACCCACCCCGGTCCCCGGGACTATGTGGGCCGGGCGCCTCTGACCCAGCGGGAGACCAGGGCTCTGGCGGAATACACCGAAGCGGTGGACCCCCGGGTGGTGCTGGCCTACCACACCCAGGGCAAGGTGATCTACTGGCAGTTCCGGGACGATTATGTAAAAGGTGCCCGGGAGCTGGCAGAGGAATTCGCCCGGGTCAGCGGCTACACCCTGGACGACACCCCCTACGAATCCAGCTTCGCCGGTTACAAGGATTGGTTCATCCAGGATTTCCGCCGCCCGGGCTTTACCATCGAGGCCGGCAGCGGGGAGAATCCCCTGCCCATCGACCAGTTTGACAGCATCTACCGGGATAACCTGGGGATTCTGGTCACCGCCGCTTTGGGCCTGCCCGGCGGAGCATAACCCATTCATTTACAAAAGGAGAAACAATGGTCATCTTTTTCGACATCGACGGGACCATCATCGACGATCATACCCATGAGATCCCCCCCTCCGCCATTCGGGCGGTGGAACAGCTGAAAGAAAACGGACATATTCCCATCATCAATACCGGCAGGCCCTTCTTCCAGGTGGACCCCCGGGTGAAGGGAATGGCCTTCCGGGGCTTTGCCTGCGGCTGCGGCATGGAGGTGCTGCTGGACGGCGCCTGGCTGGTGCGGGAAAAGCCCGCCCCCGCCCTGCGGCAAAAAAGTGTGGAGGTTTCCCGGAAGTACCATATGTGCTCCTTCTACGAAACCCAGGACGGAGGCATCCTGCTGGATGGAATCCATTCCGTCCACCCCATCATGTCCAAAGAGGTGGAACGGCTGCGCCGGGCGGGCTTCCCCATCCACCACCTGGAGGAAGAGGGGGAGCCGGACTTTGTGAAATTCGTCACCTTCGCCGGAGAGGGCGGAGATGTGGCTGGATTCAAACGGGAGCTGGAGCAGGACTACACCATCATCGACCGGGAGAACGGCATGTATGAGCTGGTGCTGAAGGGCTTTTCCAAGGCCGCCGGCATGGAGCTGATTCTCAGGCATCTGGGTGTGGATGCAGAAAACACCCTGGCCATCGGCGACAGCACCAACGACCTGCCCATGTTCCGGCTGGCAAAGCACACCGTGTGCATGGGCGGCGGCATGGACGAGGTGAAAGAAATCTGCGAATACATCACCGCCCCGGTGCTGGAGGACGGCATTGAAAAGGCGCTGAAAGTTTACGGTCTGATATAAGCAAACCCGCAGGGCGAAACCGTCCTGCGGGTCGTTTTATGCAATCTGATAATCGGGTTAACGCAGCAAACGGGGAAATTGTTATTTGGCGGTGGGTTGAACGGGGCCAGGTTCCGTCTTGACTGTAGGGGAGGCTCTTAGCCTCCCGCTTTTGTGCCGGGCCTGCGTGTTCGGTTGAAGGGTACCACGTCCGGCACAGTACGAATTCGCCCAAGCTGATTCGATATTGCAGGTTTGTACCGCGCGGGAGGCTACGAGCCTCCCCTACAGTTTCGTCGGGGTGCTGCGGGAATTCTCCCAGCCCGGTGCAACATTGTCCGCGGGCACTGCCCGCCAAATTACAACTCAACGAGCTGTTGAATAAAACCGATGAGCACGCAGCGGAATCCTATTACACGTTTGCTTCCGCCCAGGCAGCCAAAAAGCCGTCCCTGGAAGCCAGCACCTCAAACAGCCGCTCCTTGCCCAGGGCCAGATCGATCTTTCCCCACAGCAGGCATCCGATGTAGTAGGTGGGGTATTGCTGCACCGTCTGGGTAACGCCGGTTTTCTGCGAGGTGAAGGTGAACTGCTCGTAGAATTTCAGCAGCTCCTCCACCTGCTCCATGGTCATGGAGGCGGCCCGCTCCCCGTCAGCCAGCACCCGGGCAAGCAGCGGCTCGTGCTGCTCCCGGAAAAATGCCCAGCTGGCAGCATCCACACAGTAGCTTCTGCCGGGGTATTTGGCGGGCTTTCCCATGGTTGCGGCATTGTTGCAGAAATGCATTGCCAGCCCCTCGAAGGCAAAATTGAGGAAGAAATACTGCCGGGGCGTCATGTCCTCGGGCATCAGCTGGGAGAAGAAAATATGGTGAAGCTCATGGGCCAGCACGTGGAGGAATTCCTCTTTGTCCTGAAAGGCATCCAGATTGGCCACATCGAAATGGACGTAGTGCTCATAGGGCCAGCCCATGGAATTACCGATGGATACCGTCAGCAGAATGGTGATCTCCGGCATGGCGTCCAGGGCGGAAGCGGGCAGCGCGTTTTCCAGAAGCCCCTGCACCAGCAGCAGGTCCTGCTCCGTAATGCTCTGAAGCATCCGGATTTTCTCCAGCCGCCGGTCCAGATCCCGATAAAAGGCCAGAAACATCTCCTGCTTGTAGTCAAGCCTGGGATTATCAAATTTCTTCCCGTCAAAATGCAGGAAAAAGTCCACCGCCTCTTCATAATGGATGCCGCACACCGGCAGATTGGGCTGACCATAGCGGGCAAATTCCACCTGATAGTCCGGGTGGTTCAGCAGCTCCCGAAGGGCAGCCTCGTCCCGGACGCCCCTGTCCCGGGCATTTTTCAGCCAGGCCGCCATGGCCGGAACGGTTTGGGATTGCATGTTGATTTTCATTACGTCCTCTCCCCCAGCAAAATTCGCAACATCGTTTTATAACAGTGTTTTCATTATACCGGTCCCGGAGAGAAATGTCAAGGGAAAAGTCCCCTGGAAACTGTGCCTGGATCCCCCCACAGCCGCCAGGTAAATTGTAATTTAGCGTACCGGAACCGACGCGCCCCTTGGCTCCCCCTATGGGGGAGCTGGCTGCCCCTATGGGGCAGACTGAGAGGGCCAGCATGGCGTGATTTCGGCTGCTATTATCTAACTGCGGTACCCTCTCAGTCAGCCTGTTCGGCTGACAGCTCTCCCAAAGGGA
>JALFGI010000129.1 GCA_022777455.1 Clostridiales bacterium
GGGAAATTGTAATTTGGCGATGTGATGGGCGGCAGAAATACCTTCCCCCGAGGGGAAGGTGCCCCAGTTCGCAAACTGGGGCGGATGAGGAATGGCGACGCAGTGGGACAAGAAATGCACCCAAATAAAACGGATAAAGGAGTCGGGTTTGTCATTTTTACGAACTGCTTTTGATTGTTTCAGATTTCGCCGTTCCTCATCCGACCCGGCTTACGCCGGGCCACCTTCCCCCCGGGGGAAGGTATTTTCCCGTCCCGTTGGTGCAATAAATTACAATTTACCTGGTTTAAAAAGGCGGCATGAATTTTTTGACTGAGTATACCATTTTTACCAATTTATTTCAATAACGGCAAAAAATTTCCTCCCCGGGTGAGGGGAGGAAATGATTATGCCGCGTTCTGGGCCAGCCACAGGTAATTGGCTTCCCGGGCGATTTTTTCGGCGTTCAGGTAATCCTTGGCTTGGGCCAGTCCCGCTCCGGTGATGTCCATGGTGCGCTGCCAGGATTCGTTGCACTGAGCCAGGGTGCTGTCGTCGATGCCAAAGAGTTCCTGCCACTGATCCCGGCGACTGTCATCCAATGGGAGGATTTCATAGCGGGTGATGGTGGCGCTGCGGCGCACCACGGTGTTGCCGTTCGTATCAATGGCCCGTACCCAGGTGGGAATTAGCTCCACATCCTCCAGGTACACTGCGCCGTCGGACTACTTGGAGAACGTGATGGAGAACAGCACGCCGTCCTCGGTGTGAGCGGTGGGGCAGCTTGAAATCAGACCAAGCCGCTGGTTGGAGACGGCGTTGCCCATGGAGTACAGGCAGACCATACGGTGGTTGGGGTCTACGGTGCTCTCCAGCAGCTCCACCGGCTCCACCACGTGGGGATGGCCGCCGATGATCACGTCCACGCCCATGTCGCAGAGCTTCTGGGCGATTTCCTTCTGGCTGGCGTTGGCCTCCAGCTTGTACTCCTGGCCCCAGTGGAGGTAGACCACAATGGCCTCGGCTCCGTCGGCACGCATCAGCTCCATCTGGGTCTCCAGGTGGTTATAAAGGGAGCTGGGGTCAGCGTGGCGGAAGCAGTTGATCAGGTCGTACCCGCCGGGCTGCATGGAGTTATAGTTCAGGGCGGGGGGATTGGCGGGGCCGATGGAATCCTCATAGGTGTAGCAAATCAAACCGATGTTGATGCCGTTGATGTTCTGCACCACATATTTGGGCTCGTCAGCGGAGAGCATGGTGCCGAGATTCTGCAGTCCCTTTTCCCTTACGGTGCGGATGGTGCGCTCAAAGCCCGCCTGCTGGCTGTCGTAGCTGTGGTTGCTGGCGGTAAGGAGCATATCAAAGCCCGCATCCCTGGCCGCATCCACAATGGCATCCGGGCAGTTGAACATGGGGTTGCCCTGGTAGGGCTTGGCGGTACCGGCCAGGGTGGTTTCCAGGTTGGCCACGGCATAGTCCGCGGCGGTGGCGTATTCCGTGACGTAGGGGAAAATGTAGCTAAAATCATAGCTGCCGTCGGGCTGCCAGGCGTCGGTGATCAGCTGGCTGTGCATCAGCAGGTCCCCGGTGGAGAGGATGGTAGCGGTGGACACCACATGCTCCGGCTCCGGAGGAAGGGTGGTGGGTGGCTCCGTGGTGGGCGGCTCGGTATCAAGCGGCTCCGTGGGAAGGGTGACGGGTTCGGTAGGCACAGTCACGCCCTCCTGGGGGGCGGTGGCCATCTGCACGCAAAGCCACACCAGCAGGCCGATGGCCGCAATGAGAATCACGATCAGGACGATGAGCACCTTGCGCAGGCCGTCGCCCCGGCGTTTTCGTTTGGACATGGATGTTCCTCCTGAGAAAGAAAGCGCATACGCGCTCATATTTTGCCCCTATCATAATATGTTCCCGGAATTGTGTCAAGCCGGCGGGGAATACATTCATATTCTGTTCATACAATTCCCCTGCTACCGTGGTATGATAATTCCATATTTTCCTGAGAACAGACAAATTGTAATTTGGCGGGCGGTGCCCGCGGACAATGGCGCACCGGGCGTGTGTGTCATCCGGGACTCCTGGGCGGCGCCCGGTAACGTTTTTGCGTGCCAGACTACAACAACCGCCCAGCCAGTGTAGGGGAGGCTCGTAGCCTCCCGCGCAGTATAATCCAAAAAAATAAACCGGATTGGGCGAATTCGTACGATGTCAGACACGATACCATTCAACGGAACACTCAATTTCGTTACGTTGCGGGCGGCTACGAGCCGCCCCTACAGTTGGTGCGTGCAAACCATCAAATTACAATTTGTCTTTCCGGCAAGCCAAGCGCAAAAAAGGTGACCGGAACGCTCCGGTCACCAAACAGGTGATATTCATTACCAGCCCACGACGATGGTGTATTCACCGCTGGCCTCAAACCGCCCCTCGATCACATCGCCCAGGTTGCAGGAGATCAGCTCCCACTCCTCACTGCCCTCAGCCCGGAAGAACAGGCCCACAGTGCGCTTTAATGTAGACCACACCTTGAAGCTCACATCGTACACTTCTTCGTCGCAAGAGACGCGCCCGGTCTGGAGCACGGTGATGCGTTCCGGGGCAAGCTTGCAGTCCTCCGGAATCAGCTCCGTGCCGGCCTCAATGGCTTCTTCCAGTTCCTCAGCGGAGGCCCGCTGGTCGTTCCGCTCAACGCTCACCCCGGGGGTGGACATGAGCACGTAAATCAGCTCATCGTAGCTACTCCGGGCAAGAGCAGGGGTGGTAAATACGCCGCCAAGCAGCAGGGCGGCAAGGACAACAGCCAACAATTTTTTCATAAAAAACTCCTCCTGGCGGTATATTGGCGGCAATTCGCAGGAAATTTCCCTTATGTATTATTATAAAATCCCCGTCCTTGCTTGTCAAGGGATTTCACGGTGGGATTACCAGAATCTTTTTCACCGGGATGATTTCCAGCACTTGGGCGATCCGGTATCTGTTGTCATCGGCAAAGGCAGGCAAAGCCATGGCAATCACCAGGATCAGAAGCATGGGATAAGAATTTTTCATTTTCTCTCCCTTTGCCCCATTATAATCCCGCTATTCCGTGATTGCAAGCAGAATTCACGAATATGCACACGACTCATTCCAATTTCCCGGGTTGCTGTGTGAAACCGTTCAGCTCATTCGTAAAAATCCCCCTGGGCTTTCGCCCAGGGGGAACGGGATTCAGGAAAGAGAATTACATGTCGAAGGGTTCCATGGACAGAACGGGATGGCCCACCTCGGACAGGTAGTTCAGCAGCTGCTCGGGATCTTCGGTGCAGATGGTTTCATCGGCGATCATGTCGGTGAAGTTCTCCACGCCGTAGAGTTCCAGAGCGGTGGCATCCAGGCGCTCACGCATCTGCTCCTTCAGCATCTTGGGAAGCCAGACGATACGGCCGGGGCCGCCTTCGGCTGCGATGAACTTCTTGGAAGCGATGAAGTGCTTGCCATGGCCCATGAAGCCGGGGGTCTGAACGCCGCCGCCGGTCATGGAGGCCATTTCGGAGAAGGTCATGCCCAGAGGAGTCATGCCGGCATGCTCACGGCAGGTGATAACAACGCCCATGGACACAGGCTCCACGCCGCAGATACACTCGAAGCAGCCGCAGGAGGTCATGGGATCCTGGAACAGGGAGTACAGGGTGACCTTTTCCAGGGCGCCGTGGGAGTACTTGGAAACCGCCTCGTTAACGGACTCGTAAGCACCCAGACGCTCATCGGTGCAGCCGGTCTTGGGAACGATCTGGCAGGGACCGTTGGGATCCAGCTCCTTGGTGGCCTTGGCATCCAGCCAGGACACGGCGCCGCACAGGCCCAGACGCTCGGGAGTGACGATGCACACGTGGCTGGGAGAGAAGGCCTGGCACATGATGCAGGTGTAGAACTGCTCCACAGACTCGTCGGTCATGGAGCTGAGACGCGCGTCACGACGGTCGAAGACCTCGTTGGCGCCGGCACGGAGGGCCTTGTTCTTCTCGGGATCAACCACGATATGAACCTGGCACTTGTCCACAACGGCCTCGAACTCGCTCTTGACCTTGGCGTACAGCACCTCACCGATGTGCTTGAACTTGAAGCCGGCCTCGAAGTCGGCCTTGCTGATACGGATACGGATCATGTCACGCTGACCGGTGTGCATCACGCCTTCGATGCAGTTCAGCCAGGAGTGGATCTTACGTTCCATAACGGACTCGAAGTCAGGCTGCATGGCCTTGCCGGCCACTTCGATGGTGTAGGACAGGGAAATCTTGGAGCCCACGGGAATCTCGTCGATTTCGGGGCCTTCCACGGTGATCTTGTGATCTTCCACTTCGGAAGCATCCTTGGTTGCCACCAGCTCGAAGCAGTCCACACGGGAGCCGTCCACTTCCACCTGCATATCGCCGCGGCGGATGATTTCGCCTTCGAAGGCGGTGGCGAAGGCCACGGGGATATCAATGTTGGTGATCTTCAGCTTGATGTCGCGCGCCTCCAGAGAGGTGGCGTTCCACTTGGAGGTATCCAGCTGCTGGATCAGGGACTTGGGAACACGGAACATGTTCTCGGTCTCGTTGGAAATAACGGGGAAGCCCAGGCAGATGGCACCGGCGCCGTAGGACACGATCTCATCGGACAGGGGCTTGTAGGCGTTGACGAAAGCACGGACACGGTCCATGGTGTACTTGTACAGGGCCTTGGTATCGCCGGGAGTGATGTTGCCGAAGATCAGAGCGGCACGCAGGGCCACGGACACCACATGGATAACGGACTGCATTTCGAAGCCCAGGGGCACCACGCGCACGCCCTCGCCCAGCTTCATGCCGGCTTCATGGCAATGCTTAATGGAATCGCCGGTCAGGGTGACCAGAATACCCTGAGCCTGGTAGCTCTTGGCCAGAGCAACGGTCTCGGCAGGATCCTCAGCGCCGCCGATGATAACGGCAACACCGGGAATATCGCCGGTAACCAGGGGCACGCCCAGGTTACGGACGAAGGCGTCGGTCAGGTGGCCCATCTCAGGCTCGGCATAGGGCTCAGCGCCGTTCAGGTACTTCAGAGCCTCCAGGAACTCAGCGCACAGAGCAGAGGCGACACCGCTGTCGAACACGTCCTGCAGACGGTTGTTGCGGGTCATCATGCCCTTGATGGTGTCCATGGCAGCCTTCATCTCGCCCAGGGTGCTGATCTTCACACCGGTGATGGAGTAGTAGCAGGGGAGGCTATAGGCAGTGCTGGGGAAAGCAACTGCGCAGCCCTCGCCGTTGGCGGCGATGGCTTCATCAATGGCTGCAACGGTACGGGCGTAGTTGTAATCGTTACCGCCAAAAACTCTTTCAAAAAGTGTCACGGTTTTTCCTCCTAAATTTCGTTCGATGAATCCATATCATTCATCACGGTCTAAAATCGCTTTGATTTTCCGAATCTCTTCGATTGCCGTGGGGCTGAAGTCGTAGGGAGATTTTCCCTGCCGGTCGGCGTCCATGACCTCCAGATTGTAGTGGATGAAGCCCAGCAGATCCTCCGCGGGGATGGAGTCCCGGATGAACTGCTCATCCTGCCCATCCCGGACCTTGTTGGCCACCACCCGAACCCGGCTCACGCCCAGGTCGGAGGCAAGGCGCTTGACATTGCGGTAGGTCTGCACGGACCGGGCGCCGGGTTCGATGACCACGACAAACTGGTCCATGTTGGCTGCGGTGCCCCGGCCCAGGTGCTCCAGGCCCGCCTCCATGTCCATGATGACCACATCGTTTTTCCGGTAGGTCAGTGCGGACAGGATGGACTTGAGCATCACATGCTCCGGGCAGACACAGCCGCTGCCGCCCACATCCACGGTACCCATGACCAGCAGCTTCACGCCGTTAATCTCCCTGGAAAAGGTGTCGGGAATATCCGCCACGTAAGGATTCAGCTTGAAAAACTTGTTGGCCGCGTTGGCGCCGGTGCGCTCCTCCACCAGAGTGCGCATTTTGGAGATGGGGACAATGGCATCCACTTCCTCCTGGCTCAGGCCCAGGGCCAGGCCAAGATTGGCATCGGGGTCCACGTCGGCAGCCAGAACCGTCCGGCCTTCGTCGGCGTAGAGCCGGGCCAAGGTAGAGGCCAGAGTGGTTTTACCCACGCCGCCCTTACCAGTAATCGCTAGTTTCATTGGAAAAAGACCTTCTTTAGATGCCCAGGGCGGCACGCTTGGCTTCGATGCACTCGATCATCTTGTCGCCCAGCTTATCGATGTCGGTCTCCACCACGAACCGGGCCTCCACCCAGTCCTTCACGCCGTGCTCACCCTGGAGCAGGTCGGTGACTTCGCTGGAGCCCTTGGAGTAGGGATCGACACCCAGGAAGGTCTCGATGCCGGTAGCAACCACGTAGTTGCCGATGGACACAGCCTTCTCGGACATCCATTCGGGGGCGCAGCCCACCACGGGAACCTGGGAGATGTTGATGCCCCAGTCCTTGGCAATGTCGGCGGCCAGGATCATCATACGGGAGATATCCACGCAGGAGCCCATGTGCAGGACAGGAGGAATGCCAGCCAGCTCGCAGACCCGCTTCAGACCGGCGCCGCAGTATTCCTTAGCCTGTTCGGGATCCATCAGGCCGGACTTGGCGGCAGCCTGGGCGGCGCAGCCGGTGGTGATGACGATGATGTCGTTTTCCAGCATCTTCTTCATCAGTCCGATGTGGGCGGTGTCGGGACGGACCTTGGGGTTGTTGCAGCCGACCATAGCCACAGCGCCCCGGATGACGCCGGAATGGACACACTCGACCAGGGGCTTGGTGGTGCCGAACTCATCCACCTGGGAGTTGGCAACGCCGTCCAGAACCTTCTTGATGGCCTCCACAGAGTAGCCAACACGGGCGTTCTGCTTCAGCGTGGGGATGTTCACCAGGCTCTGGTCACGGTTCTTGAAGTTCTCAATGGCCATCTTCACGAGTGCCTTGGCGTTCTCGCCGGCGGTGGCGGAGGAGAAGCGGATAAACTCGGAATCGGGAATCCGGGCGATGGGAGAGGTGGTGATGAACTTGGTATGGAAGCACTTGCTCAGGGGGCCCAGAGCGGGGAAGATGCACTGCACGTCCACCACGATGGCTTCGCAGGCGCCGGTGAGCACCACGTTCTCCTGGTTCAGGTAGTTGCCGGCCATGGGGATGCCGTGACGCATGGCAACCTCGTTGCTGGTGCAGCAGACACCGGAAATGGTAATGCCCTTGGCACCCATGCTCTTGGCGTAGGCGATCATCTCGGGGTCATTGGCCCAGTAGACGATCATTTCAGAGAGGCTGGGGTCATGGCCGTGGACCACGATGTTCACGTTGTCCTTCTCCATGACGCCGATGTTGGCGGTGGTATCCACAGGCTTGGGGGTACCGAAGAGCACGTCGGAGAACTCGGTGCCCATCATGGAGCCGCCCCAGCCGTCGGACAGACCAGCCCGCAGGGACTGACGGATCAGGGCTTCGGGCAGAGAGGAGCAGCCCATATGGGTCATGTGCATGGACTGGGAGACCTCCCGGTCGATGGCACGAGGTTCGATTTCGGCGTCGTGCCACAGCTTCTGGGTGTGCTCGGGTGCCCGCTTCAGGAAGCGCTGGGTGCCGAAGGGCTTGCCGTATTCCAGCAGGGCGATTTCCGCGACCTCATGGGCCAGGTCGAAGATGTCCTTGCCCTCGGTCTCGATGCCCCATTCCTTGGCGATGCGGATGAGCTTCTCGGGATCCTTAACGGTGTAGTTGCCGCCTTCCTTGGTCTGGTACAGGGTGTGACAGATTTCACGGCCGTGGTCGGAGTGCGTGGCAGCGCCGCCGGCGGTGAAGCGCAGGTAGTTACGGCCAACGATGCCATGAACGTCGCAGCCGCAGATGCCACGGGGTGCCTTGGGGGTGATACGGCAGGGGCCCATGGAGCAGATACGGCAGCAGGTGCCTGCTTCGCCGAAGCCGCAGTGGGGAGTCTGGTTCTTGACACGCTGCTGCCAGGAATCAGCGCCAACCTTCTTGCCGGTTTCCAGCAGAGCATTGGTGGCAGCCTCCATCTCCTCGACAGTGGTCAGATATGCCCAATCCTTCAAAGTGATTTCCTCCTAAAAAAGATATTCAAATGAAAAGCCCGATACATAAGGACAGTGATCCACAATGTATCGATAATATTGTACTAATTTCTAAATCGATTGTCAATTGTCACTTTGGCAAGAAAACGCCCGATATTTCCATCCCCCAGGGGGGGATTTTTGTGACATATGTATTTTCCTCCCGGGGGCAATTGTGAATCCACTGTAAAACTTTCTGCCGCCTCTTGTCAATCGTCAAAATCCTGATATAATAATCCTACTGTTTTAAATAAGCTTTCATTGAGGTAATCATCATGAAAAAAATGCTTTTCATCATGAATCCCTATTCCGGCAAGCGCCGGGCCAACAAGTGTCTGGTGGAGATTCTGGAACTGTTCAATCAGGCGGGCTACCTGGTCACCGTGCACATGACCGCCGGCCAGAGAGATGCCACTGAAGTGGCCAGGCAGCTGGGGGCGGATATGGACATTGTGGTCTGCTGCGGCGGTGACGGCACCTTCAACGAGACGGTGGCAGGCCTGCAGATGGCCGGGACCGACGTGCCCGTGGGCTATATCCCCGCCGGCTCCACCAACGATTTTGCCGCCAGCCTGAAAATCCCCACAGAGCCGCTGGAGGCCGCTCAGGAAATTGTGGACGGAAGTCCGGTATACTACGACGCAGGCAGCTTCAACGGGAGATTTTTCTCCTATGTGGCTTCCTTCGGCGCCTTTACCCGCACCAGCTACACCACCCCCCAGTCCATTAAAAACGCTTTGGGCCACACTGCCTATGTGCTCAGCGGCATTTCGGAGCTGTCCCAGATTCGCAACGAGCACGTAAAATTTGAAATTGACGGAGAAGTCATTGAGGATGATTTCCTGTTTGGCGCCATCTGCAATTCCACCAGCGTGGGCGGCATCCTCACCCTGGACCCCAGCCAGGTGGACATGGCCGACGGCAAGCTGGAGGTACTGCTGGTGCGCTCCCCCAAGAGCCTTTTGGAGCTGACGGACTGCATCGCTGCGGTACAGAGCCAGCAGTACAACAATTGTGAAATGATCACCTTCCGCTCCGGCAGCGAAATCAAAATCACCGCCGACCCGGAGATGACCTGGACTCTGGACGGAGAACGGGAGGACGGCCACCGGGAAATCACCGTCACCAACAACCACCTGGCCTACCGTCTGGTGAAGACGAGGGACGATGATGCATAATTCCACCCTTTGCTATGTACTCCGGGGAGGAGAAGTACTGATGCTCCACCGGGTCAAAAAGAAGAACGACATCAACAAAGACAAATGGATCGGCATCGGCGGCAAATTCGAGGCAGAGGAATCCCCGGACGAATGCCTGCTGCGGGAAGCCAAAGAAGAAACCGGCCTGACCCTCACCTCCTGGCGCTGCCGGGGCGTGGTGACCTTTCTGAACGAGGGCGGCGAGGGGGAATACATGTACCTGTTCACCGCCGATGGTTTTGAAGGGGAGCTGACGGATTGCGACGAGGGCGACCTGCAGTGGGTCAGCCGGGAATTCGTCTCCGAGCTTCCCGCCTGGGAGGGGGACAAAATTTTCCTGGACCTGCTGTGGCAGGACGCCCCCTTCTTCCTGCTCACCCTCCGCTACCGGAATGAGAAACTGGTGGAAGCCGTGCTGAACGGAGAGAAAATCAAATAATCAGACAAATTGTAACTTATCGCACTGGCGCGGCAGCGCCCTTGGCTCTCCCTTTGGGAGAGCTGTCAGCCGAACAGGCTGACTGAGAGGGTATCGCAGTAAGATAATAGCACTCGAAAAAACCATGCAGCCCTCTCAGTCTGCCCCTATGGGGCAGCCAGCTCCCCCATAGGGGGAGCCAAGGGGTGCGTCGGTCCCGGCCCGCCAAATTACAATTTGTCGTATTGCAAACCACTACATCTTTCAGCAAAAAGCGCACCCTTGTCCGTGATTTTGGGCAAGGGTGCGTTTTTATTCCGCTTTGGGGAACACCAGGGTCACCTTGAACAGGTCGCCGTCCACCAGCAACTGAAGCTGGCCTTTTTGCAGCTCCATCAGGCTTTTGGCAATGTTCAGACCCAGGCCGCTGCCTTCGGTATTCCGGGAGGAATCTCCCCGGACGAAGCGCTCCATCAGCTCCTCGGCGCTGATGTTCAGCTGAGCCCCGGAGATGTTCTTGAAGGAGATCACCGCCTTATCCTCCACAGCGCTCACATCTACATACAGCCGGGTACCAGGCAGAGCGTACTTCACCGCGTTGCTCAGCACATTGCTCATGGCCCGCCACAGCAGCCGTCCGTCGGCCAGCAGGTACACATTTTCCTCGCTCTGGCGAAACACCGGGGTGAGTCCCGCGGCGGTGAGCTTGTCGGCAAACTCTCCCAGGGCCTGGTTCACCGCCTCCACCGCGTCGATTTTTCCGATCTCCACCTGGATGTTACCGGTGGAGGCCTTGCTCATTTCCATCAGATCCTCAATGAGCTTTTTCATCCTTTGGGACTGGCGGGACAGCACCTCCAGATAGGTTTTCTCCTGCTCCGGGGTGTGGGGCTTTTCCAGCAGATCCACATAGTTGATGATGGAGGTCAGGGGTGTTTTGATGTCGTGGGACACATTGGTAATCAGTTCGGTTTTCATCCGCTCGGATTTCAGCTGCTTCTGGGCCGCCACCATGGCCACATCCGCCAGACCATTCAGTTCTCCGGCAAACTCCCGGAAGGAGCCGATGAGATACTTGTCATCCACCTTGGATTCCAGGTCACCGCCCCGCATATGCTTGACCCCTTCCAGCAGGGCGCCGAAGCAGTTGGCCCCATACAGGACGATGGCCAGAGCGGCGCAGCACCAGAGGGCCATCATGCCCTCCATGCGCTCCGCCACCGCCACCAGCAACCAAAGCACCAGCACCATGCCAATGAGCAGCCACTGCCAGATCAGGGGCAGCCGGGAGAACATCCGCTCACTGGCCCGTCCGAACCGGACCAGCACCCCTTTCAGCCAGACAAAAACCCTTTTGAGCATTTCGAAGCACAGCAGGGTCAGGGATGAGGCAACCTTCCACGCATCTTTTGCAAGCCGCTTTCCCTGCTTCCACATCCAGGGCAAAGCTTCCGTAAACACCCGACGTGCCAAGCCCCAGATGGTGACAGCCAGGGCGGCAACAAATTTCCACAGGCCCAATACCAGGCCCTTGCCCTTCCGCCACAGCTTGGGAACCACCAGCAGGCACACCGCCCAGCCCTTTTTCACCAGCCACAGGCACAGCTTCACGCAGCGGCCGGTGACGGAATTCCAGAACCAGTGCCCCCCCTTCATCTTCACCTGAGCGGCGAAGGCAAAGCAGAAGCTCACAAAGGCCAGGCAGCACACAAAGCCCATCAGGCTGCCCAGCCAAAGAAGGTTGGGGATGCTTTGATGCTCGAGCCCCGGGCCCAGCTCGTCCAGAATCTCGACGCAGAGCACCAGCAGCAAGAGCACCCCACCGGCGTACAAATCCAATGGCAGGGCGTTCAGTCCCCCGGCTCTGATCTCCTCCGTCCCCTTCCGGCATCCGGCGGCGGCACAGAGGTAGACGGCGCAGGCGGCAAACACCAGCAGCCCCCCAATCAGGGCGGCGAACAGGATGCCTGTGCAGCGGCTCATCTCCCCCAGGAAAGCTTCCAACTGACTCGGCTGAATGGCTCCGGGAGCCAGGGACAGTTTCACCGTAATGGGCGTTTCCAGCGTTTTCTCTCGGGCGGTGTAGCTGACGCCGCCGTGGGTATCGTCTCCATAATACCGATAATGGAAAACGCCCCCTTCTTTCAGCAATGCTTCATCATACCCCAGTGCCAAGAACTCCTCGTATTCCAGGTTTTGGAAGGTGTATTCCAGCTCCTGTTCCGCATCCGCAATGTTTCCGGAGGAATAAAGGGGCTTTCTCTTTTCATCCAGGATGGTGTAGGCATAGCCGTCCTCGTCCAGCCAATTCCACAGCGTCACATCCCGGAGAATCTCTGCCGCATCCTCCGGCATCCCGCCATATTCCACGCTGGCCCAGTTGGAGGCCAGCTGCTCCGCCTGACGGGGAAGCATCAAATCCGTGGTTTCCGCCACCGCTTCCTCATAGGTTTGCTCTCCCAGCAAATCCTCGTGTGCCAGGACGAACAGCCCCAGTCCCCCGCCCACCGCAACCAGCAGGGCGGCCGCGCAGAGGGCCACAGCAATGAATTTCAGCCATAACGCATGTCTCATGGCTTGGCCTCCATCTTATAGCCCTGGCCCCACATGACCTTAATGTAGCGGGGTTCCGAAGGATTGATCTCGATTTTCTCCCGCAGATGGCGGATGTGGACGGCCACCGCGCCCTCGCTGCCCAAGGCCACCTCCTGCCACACGGATTCATAGAGCACCTTGGTGGAGAATACCTTGCCGGGGCTGGACATGAGCAGCTTCAGAATGGCGTACTCCGTGGGGGTCAGGTTCACCGGCTCCCCCTCCACGGTAACCACCTTGGTGCGGTCATCCAGCACGATGCCCCCCAGGGTCAGGGTATCGGCGTCCTCCGTCCGGCTGCCCAGACTGGAAAATCTTCTCAGCTGGCTTTTCACCCGGGCCAGCACCTCCACCGGGGCGAAGGGCTTGGTGATGTAGTCGTCCGCGCCCACGTTGAGGCCCAGCACCTTGTCCTCGGTTTCACTCTTGGCGGTGAGCAGGATGATGGGAGCGTTGGAAAACTCCCGGATTTTGGAGGTGGCGGTAATCCCGTCCATGCCGGGCATCATGATATCCAGCAAAAACAGATGAATATCATTCTCCCGGGCAATCTTTACCGCATCCAGGCCGTTGTAGGCCTCAAACAGCTTGTACCCCTCCGGGGCAAGATAAATTTTCAGCGCGTTCACAATGTCCGGCTGATCGTCGCAAATCAGAATATTGTACATTCTTTCCCCTCCCTCTCAAATGATGGTATCAGTATACCACCCAAAATGTTAAGAAGATAGTGGCGGAATTCTTAAAATCTCCTTAACACGGTGGTCTCCCATAACAAAAAGCAGCCACGCACCAGAGCGCATGACTGCCATACACTTTTCCGTTCCAAAGGCCATTGCGTGGTTTGTAAGTCCGCGCTGCGGGTAAATTTTGATTTGAAGATTTGTACACGCCAACTGTAGGGGAGGCTCTCAGCCTCCCGCGCGGTACAACTTCACGGATATAATCCAGGTTGGGCGAATTCGTACAATACCCGACATGGTACCATTCAACAGAACACTCAATAAACCAGCCTGGCGGGAGGCATACGAGCCTCCCCTACAGTGGCCGGTGCGATAGATGCCGATTACCGCTCTTTTGGGCTTCCCTCCATCAGATCGATTACATCCGTCAGGGAATCCGCCCGGGCGTAGGCGATGGAGAGGATATTCTCCCCCGGCTGGTCCAGGTCGGGGACGATGGTGGCAAGGCACCCGGCCCGGTAAGCCGAGAGGATGCCGGTGTAGCTGTCCTCCAGAGCAAGGCATTTTTCCGGGGGAACGCCGATGGTTTTGGCCCCCAGCAGATAGATGTCCGGGGCGGGCTTGCCGTGGGGGACCTCGTGGGCGGTGCAGATGTGGTCGAACCGCTCGTACAGTCCCAGCCGGCCCAGGTGGTTGCGGATCCGGTCGTTGGGAGAGGCGGTGGTGATGGCGTATGGAATGTGCCGGGCGGCGAGATAATCCAGCAGCTCAAAAATCCCGGGCTTGGCCTCGATTCCGTTTTCCTCCACATAGGCATCCATCAGCTCGATGCGCCTGGCCCGGACCAGGGGATAGGAGATATCCGGCCCAAACAGGGAGCTGAGGTATTCCTGCCCCGCCTGGGCATTGAGGCTGCGCATGCCCAGAGCCTGGGGGTATGTCATGTGGTAGCCGTAACATTCACAGCCCGCCGCCCAGAATTTGGCGTAGAGCTTCTCCGAATCCAGGATCACTCCATCCATGTCGAACAGGACGCCCCGGATGGAGGCAGGGGAGCCCTGCTTCGGGTGCAGAATTTCATAGGCCATGGTGCATCATCCTTTGTCTTGTATTAAGGCAATGATACTCCATGGACGGCGTTTTTTCAAGACATTTTCCACCGTTCATAGACAGGCAAATTGTTGTTTAACGCCCTTGGCTCTCCCTTTGGGAGAGCTGGCAGCCGTCAGGCTGACTGAGAGGGTGCCGCAGGGAAGACAACAGCATCCTTAGATTCACAGCCGTGTTGCCCTCTCAGGGGCGCCCCTTACGGGGCAGCCAGCTCCCCCAT
>JALFGI010000149.1 GCA_022777455.1 Clostridiales bacterium
AACGGCACCTGGGCCCCTGCCGCCGGAAGGATCATGGCCGCCGCCCTGGAAAAAAGCAAGAATCTCACCTTCGCCCAGGAAAAGGTGACCATCAAGTCCGCCATGAATGCCGGACCCCTGGAGAGCATCCGCCGCCTGGCAGAGGAGCTGGCAGGCTAATCCCCCGACCACACTGTGGGGGAGGCGCCTCCCGTATCCATTGCAGAATCAGGACGGGAAACCCGTCCCCTACGCGTCTGGACGAATTACATACCATTCAACCGAACACGCAGGATTACTGCCTGGCGGGAGGTTGCCAATTGACAGAAAGTCCCCTTTTTGCTAAAATAAAAATTGCCTCCCATCGGAGGCAAGGGCACTACTGATTTAGATTATGCTTCTGTTGCCGTTGAGACAGCCGAAGCACGGTAGGCGGTTATCCCCCAAGCAGGGGGTGAAACTTCTTTGCCCCCTGTCCTATGCGGAAAGGGGGTGGATGGTTTTGGTTACATATACAGATTTATTTGTTTTTTGTACCCTCATCATCAGCTTGATCAATCTGATCGTCCAGATTTGTCAGAATAAAAAGAAGTAACCGCCCAGCACCCTAACTTGGCGGTTACTTCTTAACCTAACAAGGGGGGAGCAAACCGTCTATCGGTAGTGCCCTTTTCCCTACCATTATTATAACACAAGGCGGCTGATTGTCAAGAGAATCCAATCACCCCCCAAAAAGGCATATTTCAAAACAAAAGATAGATGGAGGAACGTTCCTATGAAAGACATTGTGGCCATCGGCGAGGTATTGATCGATCTGACCCAGAAGGGTGTGGACGAGCTGGGAGTGGGCCAGTATGCCTCCAATCCCGGCGGTGCCCCGGCCAATCTGGCGGTGGCGGCTGCCCGGCTGGGTGCAAGCACCGCGTTTGTGGGCAAGGTGGGCAAGGATGCCTTCGGGAAATACCTGCGCGCCGTGCTGGAGGAAAACAGCGTGGACACCACAGGACTGCTGGAGGACCCCACAGAGCACACCACCCTGGCGGTGGTATCCGTGGATGAAACCGGGGAGCGGAGCTTCACCTTCTACCGGGACCCCAGCGCGGATGTGAACCTGAAGGCGGAGGAGATTCCAGCAGGGCTTCTGAAGGACACCCGCATCCTCCATTTCGGCTCCGTGAGCCTCACCGCCGAGCCCGCCCGCAGCGCAACCCTGTACGCCGCCAAAACCGCCCGGGAAAACGGCTGCCTGGTGAGTTATGACCCCAACTACCGGGCCAGCCTCTGGCACAGCGAGGAGGAGGCCGTCCGGGAGATGAAAAACGCCCTGCCCCTGTGCGACATTTTGAAAATCTCCGACGAGGAGCTTCCCCTGCTCACCGGCACCACCGACCCGGCAGCGGGCTCCGAACTTCTGTTGGGGCTGGGCATCCGGCTGATCTTCGTCACTCTTGGCGCCAACGGCGCCTTCGTCCGCCTGGGCGGACACACCGGCAGTGTCCCCGGCATCAAGGTCAAGGTGGGCGATACCAACGGCGCGGGAGACACCTTCTTCGGCGCTGCCCTGTCCAAGCTGGTGCATGAGGACCTGGACAAGCTGACCATGGACCGCCTGACGGAAATCGCCGCCTTTGCCAACAAGGCTGCCAGCATCACCACCAGCCGCCATGGCGCCATTCCCGCCATGCCCCGGCTGGAAGAGGTGCAGTAAGTAAATAAAACTTCCGGGATTTCCGAAAACAAACGGAAATCCCGGCTTTTGTATTCAAATATACTTTGTGGATAAGGTTATCGACTTTCGTAAGCGGATTGTGAAATTGTAATTTAGCGGGCAGATACGGCAGCACCCCTTGGCTCTCCCTTTGGGAGAGCTGTCAGCCGAACAGGCTGACTGAGAGGGTACCGCAGTAAGATAATAGCATCCGCAATCGAAACCAGACAGCCCTCTCAGTCTGCCCCTTAGGGGGCAGACAGCTCCCCCAGAGGGGGAGCCAAGGGGTGCGTCGGTTCGGGCACGCCAAAATACAATTTTCCAGTTTACGAAATTAACTCGATAAGCCCCAATTTTTTACAGCAAATTCAGCAGGGCGTCGGTATAGTCCTTGCAGGTGGCGCCGCTGCGGTCGCCGGTGACGGTGACGGGGCA
>JALFGI010000167.1 GCA_022777455.1 Clostridiales bacterium
GTAACGTTCCTGCGCAGTAAAAATGATTTCCCATCCAATCATGGCGTGCAAAAACGAACCGAGCTGTACCCAGGAGTGTATCGATGACACACCAGCCGAGCACGCATTGGGATGAAGCGCCCTGCGCTTCAAATTACAATTTGTCCTCCTGTGTTCTGGAAAGGTACGAAAATCGACGGGGTACTTTTCGAAGGTGAATGGTCGAAAGTACCAAAAATCATTCAGGAAATTGTTTAAAACAGAGAATCCCCCGGGGAACTCAAAATTTGCTTGACAGTAAAAAAGGAAGAGTTTAAAATGAAAATAACGAAACTTCCCGAAACAGCCGTGCCCCTTCCGGGGAATTTCCGAAAACAGAGGTACCTCTGTTTTCCTTTCCGTTTATATGGAAAGGATGATTCTGGCATCATCAGAGCATGCTCTGTGCTGCATATTACAACAAAATCTAGGAGGAGAAGAAATGAAGAAAATCATTGCCATGCTGCTGGCAGTTGCGATGGTCTGTGGCCTGTGTGCCGTGACCGCTGCCGCAGACGACGTCACCGAGCTGACCCTGAAGGTGTGGGCACCTCAGGAGGATCAGGCCAATGCTGACAGCTGGCTGCAGCAGATGGAAGCCAAGTTCGAGGAAGCACATCCCGAGTACAAGATCACCTGGATCAACGAGGTCTGCGGTGAGGACAAGGCCAAGGACGAGGTCTCCAAGGACCCCGCTGCCGCCGCTGATGTTTACATGTTTGCCAACGACCAGCTGGGCGACCTGCTGGCTTGCCAGGGCATCGCCCGTCTGGGCGGCGCTTACCTGGAGCAGGTTCAGAACGACAACGGCGCTGCCATGATCGACTCCGTCACCGGCACTGACGGCAATGTGTATGGCTTCCCCATGGCTGCCAACACCTGGTTCTGCTACTACAATAAGAACGTCTACACCGAGGAAGACGTAAAGTCCCTGGACACCATGCTGGAGAAGGGCGTTGTGGCCTTCCCCACCATGAACTCCTGGTACCTGGGTGCCTTCTTCTTTGCCAACGGCGCTACCGTGTTCGGACCCTCCGGTAATGACGCCGCCGCCGGTGTTGACTTCGGTGAGGACAACGGCGCTGCCGCTCTGGATGCCGTCCTGTCCATGGTTTCCAACCCCAACTACCGCACCGACGATGCCGGCCTGGGCAAGTCCGGCCTGATGAGCGGTGAGGTTGCCGCTTACTTCTCCGGTTCCTGGGATTACGATAATCTGAAGGAAGCCCTGGGCGACAAGCTGGGCGCCTGCCAGCTGCCCACCGTTACCATCAACGGTGAAGCCAAAAGCCTGAAGTCCTTCGCCGGCTCCAAGGCTGTGGGCGTGAACCCCCATGCCAGTGAGCACGGTGCCATGAAGCCCGCCATGCAGTTCGCCGCCTTCCTGGCTTCCACCGAAGGCCAGCTGCTGCGCTACCAGGTCCGTTCCGCTATCCCCGTGGCCACCGCTCTGGCTGAGGATCCCACCGTGGCTTCCGACATCGTGGCCGTGGCCATCCTGGACACCATCGCCAACACCTCCATCCTGCAGCCCACCCTGCCTGAGATGGGCAACTGGTGGACTCCCATTGAGACCCTGGGCAGAAACATCGTCAGCGGCGAAGTCAACGCCAGCAACGGTGCCGACTCCCTGGCCAAGACGCTGGACGTCATCAACAACGGCGGCCTGTAATTTACAAGCTGTAAGGGCTAACCCGGGCGGCAGCGGTAACTCCGCTGCCGCCCTTTGCATTTTTTCAGAAAGACTGAAGAGAAGGGAACGGAAACTATGTCTTCAAAAGAATTAGCAAAAGTCGCCGCTGCCCAGCAGAAACAGATGCCCGATACCCTGGCTGCCGCCCTGAAAAGCGGAAATCCCATCGTCCTGGCATCCTTCCTGGTGATGGGTCTGGCGAACATGGCCGCCGGACAGGTGATCAAGGGCCTGATTTTCCTGGCAATCGAAGTGGGCTTCATCGCCTATATGGCGGTTCCCATGGGCGGCGCTTACTGGCTGTCCATGCTCCCCGGCCTGGGCGAGGTGGAACGGATCGAGGTCTTTAACGAAGAGGAAGGCATCTTCGAGTATCTGCCCGGTGACAAGTCCCAGCAGATTCTGCTGTATGCCGTGGCTACCCTGGTCATCATCGCGCTGTTCGTTGTGATCTGGCGCGCCTCCATCCGCAGCGGCCACAAGGCCCAGAGCATCAAAGCCTCGGGCAAGAAGGTCCCCACCTTTGTGGATGACCTGAAGGCGCTGCTGGATGAGAACATCCACAAGCTGCTCATGACTCCTCCTTTTGCCATGCTGCTGGTGTTCACCATCACTCCGCTGGTGTACATGATGCTGATGGCCTTCACCAACTACTCCAAGGAAGGCGAGCACCTGGTCCTGTTTGACTGGGTGGGCATGAAGAATTTTGCGGACCTGTTCAACAGTTCCAGCACCATCGGCCGCCAGTTCTGGGGCGTTCTGCTCTGGACCGTTGTGTGGGCATTCTTCGCCACCTTCCTGAACTTCTTCCTGGGCACCATCATGGCCATGATCATCGACCGGCCCACCACCCGGTGCAAGGCGCTGTGGCGCACCATCCTGTCCTTCACCATCGCGGTGCCCCAGTTCGTGTCCCTGATGATCATCCGCACCATGTTCAAGGACGACGGCGCGGTGAATAAGCTTTTGCAGACCCTGGGATTCATCGGCGCAGGCCAGAACCTGCCCTTCTGGACCAACGCCACCTGGGCCCGGGTTACCGTTATTGTGGTGAATATCTGGGTGGGCATCCCCTACACGGTGATGTCCGTCACCGGCATTTTGAAGAACATCCCCGCCGAGCAGTATGAGGCTGCCCGGATCGACGGCGCCAACGCGGTGCAGCAGTTCGTGAACATCACCCTGCCGTATATGTTCTTCGTCATGACCCCCACCCTGATTACCACCTTCACCAACAACATCAACAATTTCAACGTCATCTATCTGCTCTCCGGCGGCGGCCCCACCTATGTGGGCGATACGGCGGGCCAGACCGACCTGCTGGTCACCTGGCTGTATAAGCTGACGGTGGACAAGCAGCAGTTCAACGTGGCGGCTGTCATCGGCATTATGACCTTCCTGATTCTGGCATTTGTGTCCCTGGTGACCTACCGCAATTCCGCATCCTATAAAGACGAGGGGGCATTTAAGTAATGGGTAAGAAAATCAGTGGTTCTCTGAAAGCGCAGAGAACGATTGCGGACATTGTTGTCCATGTTTTCCTGGTGTGCGTGTCCATTGTGTGGCTGATCCCCTTCATTTGGCTGGTGGCCCATTCCTTCCGGGGCGGCCTGGACCGGGGTCAGTTCTCCGCCACCTTCTTCCCCACCCAGTGGACGCTGGATAACTACACCCGGCTGTTCACCGACACGGCAACCATCAATTTCCCCCGGATGTTCCTCAACACCTTCTTCATTGCCTGCTGCAGCTGCTGCATTTCTACCTTCTTCGTGCTGGCCGTGTCCTACAGCGTCAGCCGGGTGAAGTGGAAGATGCGCAAGGCCTATCTGAACATGGCAATGGTCATCAACCTGTTCCCTGGCTTCATGGCCATGGTTGCCATCTACTTCCTGCTGAAGGCCATTGGATTGACCGAGGGCAATTGGATTCCTCTGGCCCTGATCATCTGCTACTCTGCCGGTGCAGGCACCCAGTTCTATGTCATGAAGGGCTATATGGATACCATTCCCACGGCTCTGGACGAAGCCGCCTACATCGACGGCGCCACGAAATGGGAGACCTTCACCAAAGTGACCCTGCCCCTGTGCAAGCCCATGGTGGTCTACCAGATCATCACCTCCTTCATGGCACCCTGGATGGACTTCATCTTTGCCAAGATCATCTGCGGCACCAAGACCCAGTACTACACCGTTTCCATCGGCCTGTTCAGCCTGCTGGATTCCAAGGAGTACGTGTCCACCTGGTTCACCCGGTTCTGCGCCGGCGCCGTGCTGGTGGCAATTCCCATCTCCATTCTGTACATCTGCACCCAGCGCTTCTACCAGGAAGCAATGGCCGGCGGCGTCAAAGGTTAAGCCTTATGAAGCGGCTTGCACGATTGACGTGTCTGCTGCTCACCGCCCTGCTCCTGCTGGGTTCCTTCTGCCAAAGCTTCACCCCCGACTTGTCGGGGGTGAACGTGCAGACGGAGCTTGTGGCATACAGCGATGTGAGCACGGAACCGGATGACAACTACCGCACCTGGTACGAGATTTTTGTGTATTCCTTTTGCGATTCCGACGGGGACGGCATCGGCGACCTGAAGGGCGTGACTTCCAAGCTGGACTATCTCCAGGAGCTGGGGGTGAACGGCATTTGGCTCATGCCCATCCATCCCAGCCCCACCTACCATAAGTACGATGTGACGGACTACTATGCCATCGACCCCCAGTACGGCACCATGGAGGATTTTGAGGAACTGATGGAGCAGTGCCAGGCCCGGAACATTCACGTGATTCTGGATCTGGTGCTCAATCACACCAGCGCGGAGCATCCCTGGTTCCGGGCTGCCTGTGATGCGCTGGCTTCCGGTAATCCGGAAAACTGCCCCTATGTGGACTACTACTTCTTCGATCAGGAGCCCAAAACCGCCGATTATTACCCGGTGGAAGGGACATCCTGGCAGTATGAGGGCAAATTCTGGTCCGGAATGCCCGACCTGAATCTGGAAAACCCTGCTCTGCAGGAGGAAATTGAAAGAATCATGGCTTTCTGGATGGACAAGGGCGTCTCCGGCTTCCGGCTGGACGCGGCCAAGGAATTCTTCTCCGGCCAGCCTTCCCGGAACATCCAGGTGCTCAGCTTCCTCACGGAGACCGCCCGGAGCATCAACCCCGATGCCTACCTGGTGGCGGAGGTGTGGGAGGGCTTTACCACCATCGCCGACTACTACGCCAGCGGCATCCCCAGCATTTTCAATTTTGCCTTCGGCGACAGCAGCGGTAAAATCACCGCCGTGCTCCGGGGGGTGGACAATGAAAAAACCGTTTCTTCCTTCGCCACCGCCCAGGAAAAGGCGGACAAGGCATTCCGGGCCAATAACCCGGACTACATCGACGCCCCCTTCCTGTCCAACCACGACACCGGCCGGATTGCGGGCTTCTGCAACCGGGATGAGAACAAAATGAAGCTGGCCGGGGCTATGAACCTGATGATGAGCGGCAGCGCCTTCGTCTACTACGGCGAGGAGCTGGGGATGCCCGGCAGCGGCAACGACCCCAGCAAGCGGGCACCCATGGTCTGGAACGAGGCCCGGGACAATGGCACCACCAACCCGCCCCCGGAATGCCAGCTGCCGGAAAGCTATCCGCTGGGCAGCCTGGAAACCCAGCGGGAGGATGATGACTCCATTTTCAACTACTACCGGCAGGCCATCGCCCTGCGCCGGCAGTATCCCGTGATCTCCCACGGCATCCCCACCGCTGAAACCGCCCTGAATGTGGGCTGCGTCAGCGCCACCCGGAAGACCTGGGGGGAGGAGAGCTGCATCATCCTCATGAACATCAGCACAGCCCAGAAGCAGTGCGATCTGTCGGATTACAGCGATTTCACCCTGGTGGGCAGCCTCACTGTGGACGAAACCCCCATCACCCAGTCCGGAACCCAATTGACGCTGCCTCCCTACGCCGTAGCAGTGCTGTGCAAGTAAGGCACACCAAACTGTAGGGCACAGTACCAGCCCAAGCATCAACCCAGCTCAGGCGAATTCGAAGAACCTCCCCTACAGTGGCTGGGTTGTATCATCAAAAAAGGAGCATTTCATGGAAGAACGACTCTCCCCCCAACGCAGCACCGGCATTGACCGGAATACCCTTCGGCTCATCGGCCTGGTTATTGCAGCCCTGGGCATCCTGGGCCGGGGCATTCTGCAAAACCGGGTGCTGGGCGCATCCTCCGGCACCAATCTGGCGGCATTGCTGGAATCCTCGGCGGATGCGATGAACGCGGCCACTGCGGCCATCATCCTGGGTGCCATCGAGGGCATCGCAGTGCCCGTTTTCGCCACCCTCACCGTGGACGGCTTCAGCCGCACCTCCAGTGTGAAAAAGTACCTGCTCCGCCTGCTCCTGTTGGCGCTGATCTGCGAGGTGCCCTATCATTTTGCCCTTACGGGAAAATTGATCAATCCCTCTCCCCGGAACCCGGTGTTCGGTCTGGTGCTGGTGGTGGCGATGCTGTACCTGCAGCGGTATTACGACGGAAAGACGGCAAAAAATGTGCTCATTCGCGTCGCGGTGCTGGCTGCCGCCTGCCTGTGGGCGGGGATACTCCAGGTGGAGTACGGCGTAGCGATGGTGATGATCTCCTTTTTCCTGTGGGAGCTGCGCAGCCGCCACACCATGGCCTTCTTCGCCGCCACGGCGGCCGCCCTGGTGTGTACCGTGGGTAACCCCCTGTTCCTCTTCGCCCCCTTCGGCTTCCTGCTGACCCATTACTATCATGGAGAAGAGGGGCGGGAGGGCCCCCGGGTGATGAAGTACGCCATGTACCCCGTGATCCTGCTGCTGGTGGGCCTGGTTGGTGCCCTGCTGTTCTGAGGGAAAACAAACGCAGACATCCAAATTGTAATTTGGCGGGCAGATACCGACTGAAGTGTACCCCATGTCAAGGACAATTTGATTCTGAGGGGTAGAAAAATTTCATACCCCATGATATGATGGAACTGCTTTACCATCACGGAGGATAGTGCAACGCTGGGGAGCGACACGAGCGCCGGGATGGGTTTGCGGAAGGCAGTGCGTCATGCGCTGCCTTTTTTCACTGCCTTCCGGAAACAAATGCGATAAACCCACCTGTCAGGTTTTTGAGCTGTACAGGGGGAGCGGATAGGCACCTGTCATGAGGTATCCGCAATACTCTGCCGGAGAGAGCTTGAGCAGCTGCCACTGGTAGCGGTCATTGTTGTAGTAGTCCATCTGGTCATCCACGATCTCCCCCACCGTCTCAAAAGAAACCGCGCAGGCCACCGCGTCTCTGATCTCATCCTTCATGTGTCCGAAGAAGCTCTCCTGGGGTGCGTTGTCCCAGCAGTTGCCTTTCCGGGACATGGACTGGACAAACTGGTGGTCTTTCAGCTTCTGGATGAAAGCGTTGCTGGTGTAATGGCAGCCTTGGTCAGAGTGGACGATGGTGGTATTGTCCAGGGTGCAGCGGTGCTTCTGAATCAACGCATCCACCGTATCTATCACGAAATCCACTTCCAGAGACTCACTCAGCCGGTAGGCCAGAACCTCTCGGGTCATGGCATCCAGGATGGTGGAAAGGTAGCATTTTCCGGTTTTGTAGAACAGGTAGGTAATGTCCGTCAGGAGGACCTTCCGGGGCGCACCCTGGAGGAAGTTCCGCTTGAGAACGTTGGGAGCGACGTGATTTGTCTTCATGGCCCTTGCCATCCTTTTGTAGGGATTTTCTCTCCGAATTGGGCATTTCAGGCCATATTCCCTCATTAACCGCCTGATTTTCTTCACATTCATCCGAACGTTCATATGCAGCAGCCGCATATGGATTCCCCTGGCTCCCTTGGGACGTCCACGGAAACGATAGGCTTCCAGAACCAGCTCAAAGTCCTTCTCGTCTTCCTCGTCCCGCTGCCGCCGGGCGGGTGCACCATTGCGCCAGGCGTAGAACCCGGAACGGGACACACCGGCAATCTGACACATCCAGCTCACATTCAGCAGATTTCCGTCGGCTTGAATCGCTGACTGAATCAGGCCATACTTCACTTCGGCTGGTGCTTCGATTCCCATTGTTTCCGAGCCTCCGTATTGGCCATTTGCAGTTTTTTTAAGAACTCCACTTCCTGACGGGTATATTCCAGCTGATGGGTCAGCCACCGGACCCGGGCTTCCAGATCCATTTCTCCCTCGGCTGGAGCTGCTGTCCTGCCGTTGGTTTTGCGTTTGTCGGTAAAGTCGGCGTTGTCCCGAATATCCCGATTGAGACGGTAGGAGAGGTTTTCAACCCGTTTCTCACCGAACACTTTCGGGTCAATACCATTCTCCCGCAGAACTTCCCGTACCGATCTGCCCTGCTGCTTTTGCTCCCAGAGATACAGTTTAAACTCTGGCTTGAGCATAACGAAGGATTCCGTTACCTGAAGCACATGCGGACTCTGCCGGAGCTGCTCCATTTGTTCTTGCGTGAATTTTGCCATTTTGTACCCAACCTTTCCCCCTGACTGTTGAGTACATCTTACCACAAAACCTGCCACTAGAAAAGTGTACACAAGTCGGGATTTCACCCCTTGAGGGTTGTATCTACCAGGGACATACCCCTCACCACTTGTGTCCGATTTCTAGGGTACAGTTTAGGCGGGCCGTGAACCGCCCCCCTTGGCTCCCCCTCTGGGGGAGCTGGCTGCCCCGTTAGGGGCGCCCCTGAGAGGGCGACACGCGGCGAAAAAGGCGGTGTTTCCTTCTCTATGGTACCCTCTCAGTCAGCCTGACGGCTGCCAGCTCTCCCAAAGGGAGAGCCAAGGGGCGTTGCCGTATCTGCCCGCCAAATTACAATTTGCCCTCCAAACAAACGAATTCCCCCGCCGGGGGGCGGGGGATTCGTTATGAGGAGGTTCCCAAGGGGGAAAACGGAATGTTTATTCCACGTCCTGCAATGCGTCGTAGCCTTCCTCGCCGGTGCGGACCTTGACCACGTTCTCCACATCGTAGACAAAGATCTTGCCGTCGCCGATGTGACCGGTGTAGAGGACCTTCTTGGCGGTTTCGATGACGCTTCTCACAGGCACCTTGCTGACCACGATGTCCACCTGGATCTTGGGCAGCAGGCTGGCTTCCACGGCAACGCCGCGGTAATACTCGGGCTTTCCCTTCTGTGCGCCGCAGCCCATGACGTGGGAGACGGTCATGCCGGTGATGCCGATGCCCATCATGGCATCCTTCAGGGCCTCCAGGCGGGCTTCCTTGCAGATGATTTCGATCTTGGTCAGCTTGGGACCGGTGCCCTCGTCGAAGGCGGGAACCTTCTTCACGGGGACGGCCTCGGCCACGGGAACATCGCCGGAGACAATGACGGGGGCATCCTCGGCCACCATGTCAGGCAGCATGGCGAAGCCGGCGTAGGCGGAGGGCAGGCCGTGCTCGGTGGCATCCAGGCCGATGAGCTCTTCCTCCCGGGTGACCCGCAGGCCAACCAGTGCCTTGATCACCAGGAAGGTGATGGTGATGGTAACGGCGGTCCAGGCAGCCACGGAAACGAAGCCCAGCAGCTGCAGGCCCATCAGCTCAAAGCCGCCGCCGTAGAACAAGCCGGTGAGGGTTTCGCCGGAGGCATTGGCAATAGCGTAACCGGGGGCGGTGTCAGTGGCAAACAGGCCAACTGCCAGGGTGCCCCAGATGCCGTTCATGCAGTGGACGGCCACGGCGCCCACGGGATCGTCAATGTGCAGCTTGTTGTCCAGCAGCCATACGCCGAAGACCACCAGCACACCGGCAACCGCGCCGATGATGCAGGCGCCCAGGCAATCGGTGACATCGCAGGGAGCGGTGATGGCCACGAGACCGGCCAGGGAAGCGTTCAGACACATGGAAACGTCGGGCTTACCGTACTTCACCCAGGTGAAGATCATGCACACCACGGTGGCAACGGCGGGAGCGACGGTGGTGGTCAGGAAGATGGAACCCAGCTGCGCCATGGAGGTGGCGGCAGCGCCGTTGAAGCCGTACCAGCCCAGCCACAGGATGAATACACCAAGAGCGCCCAGGGCGATGCTGTGGCCGGGGAAGGCGTTGACCTTGATGACCTTGCCGGAAGCATCACGGTTGAACTTGCCGATCCGGGGTCCCAGGATCTTGGCGCCGATGAGGGCGGAGATGCCGCCCACCATGTGGATGGCGCAGGAACCGGCGAAATCATGGAAGCCCAGCTGAGCCAGCCAGCCGCCGCCCCAGATCCAGTGTGCCTCGATGGGGTAGATCAGCGCGGAGATCACAGCGGAGTAGATGCAGTAGCTCAGGAACTTGGTGCGCTCCGCCATGGCACCGGAGACGATGGTGGCGGCGGTGGCGCAGAACACCAGGTTGAATACGAAGCTGGAGAAGTCGAAGCTCTCGTACGCGGTGAACAGGTCAAACCCGGGCTTGCCGATGAAGCCCATCAGGTCCTCGCCCATCAGCAGGCTGAAGCCGATGAGGATAAAGACCACGGTGCCGATGCAGAAGTCCATCAGGTTCTTCATGATGATGTTGCCGGTGTTCTTGGCCCGGGTGAAACCGGCCTCCACCATGGCGAAGCCCGCCTGCATCCAGAATACCAATGCGGCGCCGATGAGGAACCATACGCCAAACACCTCACCTGTGACGGCACCCATTACCTCTTCCATACTGATGATGGTGCCAATAACCTCTTCTGTCATTTTTCATTTCTCCTTTCACCTGCCCCTTTGGGAGACAGGAATAAAAAAATCGGACAAGGGGGTTCTTGCGTACCGTGCGCAGAACGTCCTTGTCCTGAAAAAGATAATGGCGTCTGAACCGGGGAACCGATTCAGACGCCGTTGTCTTATGGGGGTATTATAGTCAGAATGGATAAATTTGTCAAGGCTTTTTTATGCGAAGTGCTGTTGCCTCTCTGCACAAATAACCCGTTGCCCCGCCCAAATGATTTGGCATCCCTGACAAATTGTAATTTATCGTACACGCCATTCGTAGGGGCGGCTACCAGCCGCCCGCGCGGTACAATCCCATAGCAAGTAACCAGGTTGGGCGAATCCGCACAGCCTTCCGTCCCAACTGTAGGGGAGGATCGTATCCTCCCGCGCGGTACAAACCCACAGTAAGTAACCAGAGCGGGCGAATTCGTACGATCCCCAACATGGTGCCATTCAACCGAACACTCAAGTCCGTCAGTTGGCGGGCGGCTACGAGCCGCCCCTACGGATTTGTCCAACTGCATACCATTCAACGGAACACTCAGAAATCGTTCGCTGGCGGGCGGCTGGTAGCCGCCCCTACGATGGCATCCCTATCAATTACAATTTACCTGGTAATACCAAAAACAGAATCCTCAGATCATATTGCTGTAGCCCATGAGGAAGGTGTCCACTTCCTTGGCGCAGGCCCGGCCCTCGGTGATGCCCCACACCACCAACGACTGACCCCGGCGGCAGTCACCGGCGGCGAAAATCTTGGCTTCCGGGGTGTGGTAATCGGTGGTCACCAGGTTGCCCCGGTTGTCTCTGGGCAGGCCGAAGGCGTCGGCCACATAGCTCTGGCAGCCGATGAAGCCCGCGGCGATGAGCAGCAGGTCGCAGGGCAGCTCCTCCTCGCTGCCGGGGATTTCCACCATGTTCATCCGGCCGTTTTCCAGCTTCGGCTCCAGATGGACGATCTGGATGGAGGAGATTCTCCCGTCCTCGTTGGTGTGAATCTCCTTCACCGTGGTCTGATAAATTCTGGGGTCCTGGCCAAAGACGGCGATGGCCTCCTGCTGGCCGTAGTCGGTTTTCAGCACCCTGGGCCACTGGGGCCAGGGGTTGGAGGGGGTGCGGCACACCGGGGGCCTTCCCATCATCTCCAGCTGGGTCACGCTGGCGCAGCCCTGGCGGATGGAGGTACCCACGCAGTCGTTGCCGGTGTCGCCGCCGCCCACGATCACCACATGCTTGCCCTGGGCGGTGATGGCGAAGGTATCGGTTTCTCCAATCACCTTCTTGGTGGCGGCGGTGAGGAAGTCCACGGCGAAATGGACGCCCTCCGCCTCCCGGCCGGGGACCTTCAGATCCCGGGGGGTCTTGGAGCCGCAGCAGAGCACCACCGCGTCGTACTGTTCCAGCAGCTCCGAGGCGGGGATGTCCACACCCACATTGGTGTTCACCCGGAACTCCACCCCTTCGGCGGTCATCAGGTCGATGCGCCGGGCCACGATCTTCTTGTCCAGCTTCATGTTGGGAATGCCGAACATCATCAGTCCGCCGGGGCGGCTCTCCCGCTCGAACACGGTGACACTGTGGCCCCGGTGGTTCAGTTGGTCCGCCACCGCCAGACCGGAGGGGCCGGAGCCCACCACGGCCACCCGCTTGCCGCTGCGCACCGCGGGAATCCGGGGGGTGACCCAGCCGTTTTGGAAGCCCTTTTCGATGACGGCCAGCTCGTTGTTGTTCACGGTGACGCTGTCCCCGTTCAACCCGCAGGTGCAGGCCGCTTCGCACAGGGCAGGGCAGACTCTTCCGGTGAATTCCGGGAAGTTGTTGGTCTTGGTCAGCCGGGACAGAGCCTCCCGCCAGTTGCCGTTCCAGATTTCGTCGTTCCATTCGGGGATCAGGTTGTGCAGCGGGCAGCCGCTGAAGCACCCGCCGAAATTGGCGCCGGACTGGCAGAAGGGCACGCCGCAGTTCATGCAGCGGCCGGCCTGCTGGGTGCGTTCCTTTTCGTTCAGATAGGGATGGAATTCCTCAAAATTCCGGATGCGCTCCGCCGGTTCGATGCTGGGGTTCATGCACCGGTCAAATTCCAGAAAGCCTGTATTTTTTCCCATGTTCTCCTCCTCCTTAGCCCCGGCTGACGGCATAGAATGCCTCCAGGGTGGCCTGGTCGTGGGACATGCCCTTTTCCTCCATCTGGCCGATGGCGGTGATCATCCGCTTGTAGTCCGAGGGGATGATCTTCTTGAAGCGGGGCAGATATTCCTCGAAATGCTCCAGGATTTCCCGGCCCCAGGGGGAGCCTGTGGCCGCCACGTGGGCTTCGATCAGCCCCTGCAGCTCGGCGGCGTCATGGCGTTCGGTGATGCCGGTCATGGTGACCATCTGCTTGTTCAGCCGCAGGTACAGGTCGTGATGCTCATCCAACACGTAGGCGATACCGCCGCTCATGCCCGCGGCAAAGTTTTTGCCCGTGGGGCCCAGAATGGCCACCCGGCCGCCGGTCATGTACTCGCAGCCGTGGTCGCCGCAGCCTTCTGCCACGGCGATGGCGCCGGAGTTACGGACGCAGAACCGTTCACCGGCGATGCCGTTGATGAAAGCCTTGCCGGAGGTGGCGCCGTAGAGGGCCACGTTGCCGATGATGATGTTTTCCTTGGCCACAAACCGGCTGCCTGCTTCGGGCCTCACAATCAGCTTGCCGCCGGACAGGCCCTTGCCGAAGTAGTCGTTGGCGTCGCCCTCCAGACGGATGGTCAGCCCCTTGGGGATGAAGGCGCCGAAGGACTGGCCGCCGCCGCCCTGGCAGTTCACCACATAGGTGTCCTCCTCCAGGGAGTCGCCGAACCGCCGGGTGATCTCGCTGCCCAGGATGGTGCCCAGGGTGCGGTTCACGCTGGAAACCCGGATGGATTCGCTGTGGGGCTTTTTCTTCTTGAAGCTATTTTCAAAGGCGGGCAGCAGGGTATTGACGTCAACGGTCTTTTCCAGCTCGAAATTGAATTGATCCGCCGGGTCGTAGTGCACGGGGGGCAGGTCGGACAGAATGCCGCCCAGGTCGATGGTGTCCGCCCGGTGGGTGATTCTCTGAACCCGGGGACGGATCAGGTCGGTGCGGCCCACCAGCTCGTCCACGGTGCGTACGCCCAATTTTGCCATGATCTCCCGCAGCTGTTCGGCGATGAACAGCATGAAGTTCATCACGTATTCCGGCTTGCCGGAGAAGCGGCAGCGCAGGGCGGGATTCTGAGTGGCGATGCCCACGGGGCAGGTGTCCAGGTTGCACACCCGCATCATCACGCAGCCCATGGTGACCAGGGGGGCGGTGGCAAAGCCGAATTCCTCGGCGCCCAGGATGCAGGCGATGGCCACGTCCCGGCCGCTCATCAGCTTGCCGTCGGTTTCCAGCCGGACCCGGGAGCGCAGGCCGTTGCGGATCAGGGTCTGGTGGGCTTCCGCCAGGCCCAGCTCCCAGGGCAGACCGGCATTGTGGATGGAGCTCTTGGGGGCGGCGCCGGAGCCGCCGTCATAGCCGGAGATCAGCACGCAGCCGGCACCGGCCTTGGCAACGCCGGCGGCGATGGTGCCCACGCCTGCCTCGGACACCAGCTTCACGGAGATTCTGGCATCCCGGTTGGCGTTTTTCAGGTCGTAGATCAGCTGGGCCAGATCCTCGATGGAGTAGATGTCATGGTGGGGCGGCGGGGAGATCAGGGACACGCCGGGAGTGGAGCAGCGGGTCTTGGCAATCCAGGGGTACACCTTTTTGCCGGGGAGATGGCCGCCCTCGCCGGGCTTGGCACCCTGGGCCATTTTGATCTGAATCTCCTTGGCGCTGTTTAAGTAGGCGGAGGTCACGCCGAACCGGGCGGAGGCCACCTGCTTGATGGCGCTGTTCTTGTTGGTACCGAACCGGGCGGGGTCCTCGCCGCCTTCGCCGGAATTGGACTTGCCGCCCAGGGTGTTCATGGCGATGGCCATGGTGGTGTGGGCTTCCTCGGAGATGGAGCCGTAGGACATGGCGCCGGTCTTGAACCGCTTAACGATCTCGCTGGCGGGCTCCACTTCCTCCAGGGGGATGCCCTCCGCCGGGAAGTTGAATTCCATCAGCCCCCGGAGCGTGTGGGGCTTGCGCTCGTCGTCCACCATGTTGGTGTACTCCCGGAACCGCTCGTAGCTGCCGGAGCGCACGGCCTCCCGCAGGGCCACAATGGTCTGGGGATTGTACATATGGTCCTCGGCACCGTTACCGGAGCGGAGCTTGTGGGCGCCGGTGGAATCCAGGGTGGTGTCCACGCCCAGATCCAGCAGGTCGAAGGCGTGGTTGTGCCGCCACTGGACGCCCTCGCCGATCTCCTTCAGACCGATGCCCTCCACGGGGCTGACGGTGTTGGTAAAGTATTCGTCGATAACCTCCTTGCAGATGCCCACCGCCTCAAAAATCTGGGCGGACTGGTAGGACTGCAGGGTGGAAATGCCCATTTTGGAGGCGATTTTCACTATGCCGTGGAGCACGGCGCTGTTGTAGTCGGCAATGGCCTGGTGGGTGTCCTTGTCCAGCCGGTTCTTTTCCACCAGCTCGGCAATGCACTCCTGGGCCAGGTAGGGATTGATGGCCCGGGCGCCGTAGCCAAGCAAGGTGGCGAAATGGTGCACGTCCCGGGGCTCCGCGCTCTCCAGAATGATGGACACGGCGGTGCGCTTTTTGGTGCGCACCAGATACTGCTCCATGGCGGATACGGCAAGCAACGAGGGAATGGCCACATGGTATTCATCCACGCCCCGGTCGGAGAGGATGATCACGTTGGCGCCTGCCCGGTAGGCCCGGTCGCACTCCACAAAGAGCTTATCCAGGGCGGTTTTCAGGGAGGAATTTTTGTAGTACAGCAGGCTCACCGTCTCCACCCGGAAGCCGGGGCGCTGCATGGTGCGGATCTGCATCAGCTCCACGGAGGTGATGATGGGGTTGTGAACCTCCAGCACCCGGCAGTTTTCCGCCTTTTCCTGGAGGAGGTTGCCGTCGGAGCCGATGTAGACGGTGGTGTCGGTGACGATCTCCTCCCGCAGGGCATCAATGGGGGGATTGGTGACCTGGGCGAAGAGCTGCTTGAAATAGTTAAAGAGGGGCTGATGCTTTTCCGACAGCACCGCCAGGGGGATGTCCGTACCCATGGAGGTGATTTTTTCGGAGCCGGTGCGGGCCATGGTCAGAATGGCATCGTTAATGTCCTCGTAGGTGTAGCCGAAGGCCTTGTACAGCTTCTCCCGCTGGGCCTGGGGATAGGTGGGCACCTTTTTGTTGGGCACCGGCAGCTGTTCCAGGCGCACCAGGTGCTCATCCAGCCATTCGCCGTAGGGCTGCCGGGCAGCAAAGGCGGACTTGCACTCCTCGTCGGAGATCACCTTTTTCTGCACGGTGTCCACCAGCAGCATCTTGCCGGGCTGGAGGCGGGACTTGCGCAGAATGTTCTCCGGGGGGATATCCAGCACGCCCACCTCGGAGGAGAGCACCAGCCGGCGATCCTTGGTGATGTAGTAACGGGCGGGACGCAGGCCGTTGCGGTCCAGCACCGCGCCCATCACATCGCCGTCGGAGAAGAAGATGGCGGCGGGGCCGTCCCAGGGCTCCATCATGGTGGAGTAGTAGTGGTACAGATCCCGCTTCTGCCGGGACATGCTGGCATCGTTGCGCCAGGGCTCGGGGATGGCGATCATCACTGCCAGGGGCAGGGGGATGCCATTCATCATCATGAATTCCAGGGTGTTGTCCAGCATGGCGGAGTCGGAGCCTGCCCGGGCGATGACGGGCAGCACCTTGTCCATGTCCTCTTCCATAACGGCGGAGCGCATGGTTTCCTCCCGGGCAAGCATCCGGTCGGCGTTGCCCCGAATGGTATTGATTTCGCCGTTGTGGAGGATCAGACGGTTGGGATGGGCACGCTCCCAGCTGGGGGTGGTGTTGGTGGAGAACCGGGAGTGGACCATGGCGATGGCGCTCTCGTAGTCCTCCTGCTGCAAATCTAAGTAGAATTTCCGCAGCTGGTGTACCAAAAACATGCCCTTATAAACCAGGGTCCGGGAGGAGAAGGAGCACACATAGGTCTCGTCGTTGCTCTGCTCGAAGACCCGGCGGATGACATAGAGCTTCCGGTCAAAGTCCAGGCCCCGGGCGATTTCTTCGGGACGCTTGACAAAGCACTGCCAGATGGCGGGCATGGTCTCCTTGGCCCGGCGGCCCAGAATTTCTGCGTTCACCGGCACTTCCCGCCAGCCCAGGAAGGGGACGCCCTCCTTGGAGCAGATGACCTCGCACAGCTTCTGTGCCTGGCGGCGCTTCAGGCCGTCCTGGGGGAAGAAGAACATGCCGATGCCGTAGTCACCGGCGCCGCCCAGAGGGTAGCCCAGCTTGGAGAAGAACCGATGGGAGATCTGAACCAGCACGCCCACGCCGTCGCCCACCTCGCCGGTGGCGTCCTTTCCGGCCCGGTGCTCCAGCCGCTCCACGATGGACAAAGCGTCATCCACAATGGCGTGGCTGGCAATACCGTCGATGCTCACCACGGCGCCGATGCCGCAGGCGTCGTGCTCATAGTCGGCAGAGTACAGGGGGTAATTTCTTTGGTTTGTTTCCATGAGAAACCTCCGTTGAGAGTCATAAATCCGGGGTCACAGGGACCCCGGATTTACAGATGGCGTGAATGCCATTGCGTGGCCCCGGTAAGGAAGCCACGCAATGGCTTTCTGTCAATATCCGGCGCCTCACTGCACCATTTTGTGTGTTCCCCGCCAGGGGGAAAAATCATCAGTTCGGTAAATTGTAATTTGGCGCTCTGGCGCTTACGGCCCCCTTGGCTCTCCCTTTGGGAGAGCTGGCTGCCCCGTAAGGGGCAGACTGAGAGGGTAACACGGTTTGTATATTTAAGGATGTCGTTGCCTTTTCTGCGGCACCCTCTCAGTCAGCCTGTTCGGCTGACAGCTCCCCCATAGGGGGAGCCAAGGGGAGAGTTGGTTCCGGTACGCCAAATTACAATTTGTTGGAATGCCGGGCCATGCCGGCGGCGTGGTTATCTCACGCCGAAGAGCATCTCGCCGTAGCTGGGCACGGGCCAGTATTCGGCGGAAGCGGTGGACTCCATGGAGTCAATGCTGATGCGCAGGGCGCACATATCGTCGATGATGGTGGACTTGAAGAAGTCAGCCAGCTCCACGGAATCGGAGATGGACTTGGCCTCCAGCAGATCCCGCTCCAGCTTGCCGGCGGCACGGTGGGCGGCACCCAGCAGAGCGCTGATGGTCTTGACGCTGTCGCGCTCGTAGCTGCAGTCGGAATCGGGGATGGCGGTGAGCTTGGCGGTGATGCCGGCGCTCAGGTCGGCGGTGTAGCGGGCCATGGCAGGCAGGTAATCCTTCCGGGCCATATCCAGCATGGTCTGGGCCTCGATGTTGACGATCTTGCAGTAGTTCTCCAGCTTGACCTCGTGACGGGCCACCAGCTCGGTTTCACTGTAGACATTGTGGGCGGTGAACAGGTCGATGTTCTTCCGGTCCAGCAGGTGGGCCAGGGCATCAGGGGTGGTTCTCAGGTTCAGCAGACCCCGCTTCTCGGCTTCCTTCACCCAGGAGGAGTCGTAGCCGTCGCCGTTGAAGATGATCCGCTTGTGCTCGGCAATGGTCTTGCGGATCAGCTCATGCAGGGTGGCCTCGAAGTCCTCGGCGCCCTCCAGAATGTCGGCGAACTGCTTCAGCTCTTCGGCAACGGAGGTGTTCAGCACGGTGTTGGCGCAGGAGATGGACTCGGAGGAGCCCAGCATCCGGAACTCAAACTTGTTGCCGGTGAAGGCGAAGGGGCTGGTACGGTTCCGGTCGGTGGTGTCCCGCTGGAACTTGGGCAGGGTGTGCACGCCGATGCGCATGGTTTCCTTTTCGTGGCCGTCGTAGGGAGAATCCTGCTCGATGGCGTCCAGAATCTCGCTGAGGTCAGAGCCCAGGAACATGGACACGATGGCGGGAGGTGCCTCGTTGGCGCCCAGACGGTGGTCGTTTCCGGCGGAGGCAACGGTGATGCGCAGCAGATCCTGGTATTCGTCCACGGCCTTGATGACGGCGCACAGGAACAGCAGGAACTGGGCGTTTTCATAAGGCGTGGTGCCGGGATCCAGCAGGTTGAGCCCGGTGTCGGTGGAGATGGACCAGTTGTTGTGCTTGCCGGAGCCGTTGACGCCGTCGAAGGGCTTCTCGTGGAGCAGGCACACCAGACCGTGGCGCTTGGCAACCTTCTGCATCAGCTCCATGGTCAGCTGGTTGTGGTCGGCGGCGATGTTGGTGGTGGTGAAGATAGGAGCCAGCTCGTGCTGAGCGGGGGCCACCTCGTTGTGCTCGGTCTTGGCCAGGATGCCCAGCTTCCACAGCTCGTCGTTCAGCTCCTTCATGAACGCGGCAACCCGGGGCTTGATGGCGCCGAAGTAATGGTCGTCCAGCTCCTGACCCTTGGGGGGCTTTGCACCGAACAGGGTGCGGCCGGTGTAAATCAGATCCTTGCGCTGATCGTAATGGGCCTTATCCACCAGGAAGTACTCCTGCTCCGGGCCCACGGTGGTCTTGACGGAGGTGACATCCTCGTTGCCGAATAGCTTCAGCACCCGCAGGGCCTGACGGTTGATGGCCTCCATGGACCGCAGCAGAGCGGTCTTCTGGTCCAGTGCCTCGCCGCCGTAGGAAAGGAAGACGGTGGGGATGCACAGCACGCCGTCCTTAATGAAAGCGTAGCTCGTTGCGTCCCAGGCGGTGTAGCCTCTGGCCTCGAAGGTGGCCCGCAGGCCGCCGGAGGGGAAGGAGGAGGCGTCGGGCTCACCCTGGATCAGCTCCTTGCCGGAGAACTCCATGATGACCTTTCCGCCGGGCTTGGGGGAAATGAAGCTGTCGTGCTTTTCGGCGGTGACGCCGGTCATGGGCTGGAACCAGTGGGTGAAATGGGTGGCTCCCTTCTCAATGGCCCAATCCTTCATGGCGTTGGCAACCACTGTGGCCACATTGGGGTCCAGGTGCTTGCCCTGCTTGATGGTGCGCTGCAGTGCCTTGTAGGTCTCCTTGGGGAGGCGGGCCTCCATTGTGGCATCGTCAAAGACCATGGAAGAAAAAATATCTGTTACCATACCGATTTCTCCTTTTCAAAAAATGAAAAAAGCGACAAGGCAGCATGGTATTTCCACACATGACATCCTTGTCGCTTTCATTTACAATTTACTGCCCCGGAGGGGCTTTCTTTGTTTGTGAGGATTTTACTGCGAATCCGGTCCAATGTCAACTCCTTTCCGTCGGCACGAAGGGATTTTGTAAGTTCTCACAGCCCTTCCCCCGGGAAAAAAGCAAAACTTTGTGGCAATCCTCCAACACTTTTTCCATGTACCGGCAACATTTGTTCTCTGGTGAAAAACGAAATGCCCAAAAATCCCAATTTCCAACCCGCCTGGCAAATTGTAATTTGGCGGTGGGTTGAATGGAACCATGTTCCGTCCTGACTGTAGGGGAGGCTCTTAGCCTCCCGCTTTTGTTCCGGGCCTGAGTGTTCGCTTGAAAGGTACCACATCCGGCACAGTGCGAATTCGCCCAAGCTGATTCGTTATTGCAGGTTTGTACCGCGCGGGCGGCTGCGAGCCGCCCCTACAATGGTATTCCTACAAACAACAATTTGTGGGAATGATTTACCGGGTTTGCTCCTCCACCCAATCCGGCAGTGCCTCGAAATGCAGCTGCTTTCCCAGATGAGGAAAGGTCAGGGAGCAGGAAAAGAGCATGGGAGCGGTGCCATCATCCCGGGCGCCGTATTTGTGGTCCCCCACCAGGGGGTAGCCCCGGCTGGAAAACTGCACCCGGATCTGGTGGCTTCTGCCGGTATGGAGAAGGACGCGCACCAGGGCCGGATCGGACCCGGTGAGCCGGGTGAATTCCAGTCGGGCAGGCTTCACCCCTTTGCGCTCCCGCTTCACAACAAATACCTTGTTCTTCTGGAAATCCTTCCATAGCAGGTCCTGCCAGTCTCCCGTTTCCGGGGGTGTGCCGTGAACCAGGGCCACATATTCCTTCACCATGGTCCCCTCCTGCACGGCCCTGCTCAGCCGGGCGGCAGCCTCCCTGGTCCGGGCGTAGACCATAACGCCGCCCACGTTTTTGTCCAGCCGGTGGACGGGGAACACCTGGCCCCCCAGGGCCTGACGGATTTCCTCCGGCACCTGGGCCTCGGAATCCAGCCCCACAGGCTTGATGCACACGGTAATATCCTTGTCCGAATAGAGAAATTCCATGAAAAACCCTCCTGCTGCCCCGAAATTTCAAGTCAGAATGTTCCCATCCGTCTCAAATGGTAAATTGTAATTTGAAGCGCAGGGCGCTTCACCCCAATACGTGCTCGGCTGGTCTGTTGTCGTTACACTCCTGGGTATAAATTGTGGTATGATTGCCACCGGCAATCATCAGGATTCTGATTCGCTGCGCGGAGCACCACGC
>JALFGI010000257.1 GCA_022777455.1 Clostridiales bacterium
ACCCCAATACGTGCTCGGCTGGTCTGTTGTCGTTACACTCCTGGGTATAAATTGTGGTATGATTGCCACCGGCAATCATCAGGATTCTGATTCGCTGCGCGGAGCACCACGCTCGGTTCGTTTTTGCACGCCGTGATTGGATAATGCGTCATTTTTCCTGCGCAGAAACGTTACCGGGCGCTGCCCAGGAGTCCCGGATTTCACACCAGCCCGGTGCGCCATTGGCCGCGGGCCCTGCCCGCCAAATTACATTTTGCCTACGAACCAACGAGGAACACCGCGGCCAGGGCGTAGACGGTGATGCTGATGAATACATACATGGAGCTCACCGCCGCGGCGTAGGCGCTGGCCTGGCGGGTGCGCAGGAAGGACTGCATGCTGAAGGTGGCAGGGGCGGACATGTAGATCACCACCGCCAGGATCAGCAGATCATCCCCGGGCATCAGGGCCCGCAGGCCCGCCACCGTAATGGCAATGGCTCCGGCCTGGACCAGAAAGCGCAGGGCCACGGTTTGCAGGCAGGGCTTCCAATCCGTCAGGTCCGGCTTCAGGCTGTAGCCCACCACCAGCAAAATCATGGCGGTCATAGGCGCGGTGACCAGGGCCTGCGTGTCCAGGTAAGCCTGCCCCAAGGGAGATGCGATCAGGGCCTCGGCGATGCCCGTCAGGCCGAAAATCACACCGGCGGCGCTGGCGATGAAGGCGGGGTTGCGCAGGGCATCCCGCAATAGATTTTTGGCGCTGGGCTTGGTGCCGGTCTCCATCTCCTCCAGCAGGCCCATGTAGACGGAAAAACCGAACAGCAGTCCGGGAATATCCAGCATGGCCATCCGGGACAGATTCTCGCTGCCGCACAGATTGGCGTACAGGGGGTAGGCGATCATGCCGCCCTCATACAGGCAGACCATGAAGGGGATGTACTTCCCGTAGGCCTGGGGCAGCAGCCGCCGGAGCAGAAAGCCTGCACCGAAGGTCGCAAGCTCCACGGCGAACACAAGCCCTACCACCACGGCGGTTTTGGAGGAATATTCCGCGGTGGACAAAGCGTGGAAAATGGCCACGGGGAGAATCACCTTGGTCACCAGTTTTTTGATGTTTTCAATGCCGGCATCGTTGAGAAAGCCGCTGGAGCGGCACCAGACGCCCACCCCGATCATCACGGCAATGGGCAGCAAAATTGTCAGAACCTGTATCACGATTCTTTTCCTTTCCCCATTTGGAGCATCCCCAGCAGCTTATCGTCGGCAAAGGGCCGGGCGGAATAGGCGGCATTCAGAATGGCCTCCACATTATCGGCATCATTTTCAATTTCCTTGGAAAAAAGCTGGGCCGTTTGCACATACTCCCCGCCCAGAAGTCCCACCAGCAGGCAGGAAATGACAATGAATTTCACCCGGCCGGCCAGATCGTAATCGCTCACCGCCTGGAGCCAGTAGCGCTCCACCAGGTATCGGGCCAGGGCCGCCGTTCGGGGTGGAAGGGCGGGGGTGTGGGGGCCCAAAAGCAGCTTCCGCCACTGGTCCGTGAGGATTTCCAGCCCTCGGAAAAATTCCAGAAAGCCCGCAATATCCGGCTGCTTTGCCAGGGATGCCGCCGTCTCCAGGGCCCCTTCCGGGTGGAATTCCTCTATCTCCGCCCCGTCCAGCTGGGCCTGGGCCCGGCAGCCATGGAACAGCAGCAATGTCAGCGCCTGGGCAGGGTCCGGATATGCTTCCAGCAGGGCCAAAGCCTGCTGTCTGGTTTCCAGCAGAATGGTCATGGCTTCCTCATCATAGTCCCCCGCTTCCCCGCCCTCTTCCCGGAAGGAAATCCGGGGTACGGCGGGAGCGGAGAGAATGAGCCGGGCAGCCTCCGGGCAGCTGAGCTCCAGCCCCAGCTCCACGAAATCGCCGTAGTCATGGCGCAGCCGGGGGAACTGACTGCACACATGGCACAGGGCCTGCTCCCCCAGCTCCGCCTGGATGCGGCACAGGCCGTCCTCCCGCCACATGGGGCAGCGGCCGTCCTGAATGGTCATCACGGTACCGCCGTCGGTATGGCGCAGCACCTGGCGAAGCCGGTCCCCCAGGGGGCCGGGGAGGCTGCGGTAAAGGGCAGCGGCTTCCTCGTCCACGTCCACATCCCACTCCTTGCAGCAGCTGTCCGGGCAGCGGCCGGCAATGCAGCGAAAATCGTCATAGTAGGAAGGCTTTGTCACATTCATCCTGAAATCCTCCAAAAAAAGAGGGCCATTCCAGGGGAACGGGCCCTCAAAAGGGTATGATACAATTATGCCTCGATTTCGGCGTTCAGGGCCTGGGCCATTCCGGCAGCATCGGCAACGGCCTGACGGCTGTCGGACACGGCCTGCTGCAGCTGGGCCAGCTGCTCCGTCACCTGGGCGGTGACCTGAGAAAGGCGGTCGGAAACGTCGTCCATCCGGGTGGTCATTTTTCCCAGGGCATCGGCGGTCTGCCTGCCCACCTGGCGGGCCCGCTCCTTGGCCATCCGCTCCACCCGCTCGGCCCGGCGATAGGCCTCCAGCTCGGATTCGGAAGGTGCGGCAGGCTGGGCAGGGGCAGCAGGCCTGGCCAGGGCTGCATTGGCTTCCTGCAAACTGTGCTCCAGAGCGGCAATGCGGTGCTTCAGCGTCTCGTTCTCCGCCTGGGCCGCGCTGAGCTGCTTTTCCAGCTCGGAAACCCGGTTGGAATCCAGAGTGTCCTGCTTGCCCTTCAGATATTCCAGCTCATTGGTCAGCTGTGCCACCTGGGCAGCGTGCTTATTATTGATGAATTCCAGGTAACGAACCACGTCTTCCCGGTTGAAGCCGCCCAAAGAGGAGCGGAACTGATTCGGCTGTTCCACCATAAAAAATCCTCCTGAAAAGAACATTTTTCTGAATTATACCACAGCAGCGGCAAGAAAACAACCTTCTGTTTCGGCAATCGGAAAGAAATCCGTCGCCAGAAGAGGAAAAATTTTTCCGTTCGCCTCTTTACAAAACCGTTTTTTCCTGCTATAATAGCTCCGCTGTAAACAAATGCGCCAGTGGCTCAATGGATAGAGCATCGGATTCCGGTTCCGAGGGTTGGGGGTTCGAGTCCCTTCTGGCGTACCAAAAACGGGTCATCCCATTCGGGATGGCCCGTTTTTGATGTGTCAGGCGGGACTCGAACCATTTCATGCAGATGTCCGGTGGACATCTGCTCGGCGGCGGCTGGACGACGCCGACTCCTTAGTGTAACGAGTCCCTTCTGGCGTACCGGCAACGAGTCGCCCTATCGGGATGGCCCGTTTTTGATGTGTCAGGGGGACTCGAACCATTTCATGCAGATGTCCGGTGGACATCTGCCCGGCGGCGGATTGGGCGGTATACGGTTCGTCCATCTCGTAGGGAACGGCCTGTGTGCCGTTCCGCCCAGCCCCGGTATTTGCACGGTACGATGAAGGGTATTCCGTCCGTTCAAACCGCGTCCCATTCAACCGGATATTCCGGCCCGTTAGGTTATGGCCGCTGTGCGGACGGAACGGCACATAGGCCGTTCCCTACAGATTCGTCCAACATAATCCCATTCTTCCTACCGCCAAAGTACAATTTCTCCCCTTGGTGGATTCACCCGAAGGGAACGGGGCACATTCAGTCAAACACACAAATATGGCAGGGAAAATTCTCTGCTGTCCGGGGGATTTTTCTGAGAAAAAGGGTTGAATTTCCGGGCTGTGTATGATACGATATCGTCGTATCGATATGGGTGCCCGTGCGCCCTTTTGATGCGCCAATTTACGCAAAGGAAGCATTTATTATGGCTACACCCCATACCATCGCAGTCGCCGGCAAGGGCGGCGTGGGCAAAACCACCACCTGCGGTATGATCATTGATTATCTGTGCAAGAAGCACGCGGGCCCCGTTCTGGTGGTGGACGCGGATGCCAACTCCAATCTGAACGAAGTGCTTGGCGTGGAGGCGGAAGTCTCTTTGGGCCAGATTCGGGAGGAAATGGCCCAGGCGGAGCTGAAGGGCACCATTCCCAAGGGCATGACCAAGGCGGACTATGCCGAGATGAAATTCAACGATGCCCTGATCGAAGAGGACGACTTCGACATGCTCATCATGGGCCGCACCCAGGGCAAGGGCTGCTATTGTTATGTCAACGGCGTGCTCAAGGCCCAGGTGGACAAATACGCCAAGAATTATTCCTACATCGTCATGGACAACGAGGCCGGCCTGGAGCATGTGGCCCGGGGCACCCTGCCCCATGTGGACACCATGCTGCTCATCTCCGACTGCTCCCGCCGGGGCATTCAGGCGGTGGCACGGCTGGCGGAAATGATCCACGAAATGGAGCTCAATCCCACGCAGATGGGCCTGATCGTCAACCGGGCCCCCGGCGGCGTGCTGGAGGACGGCGTGAAGGCCGAAATTGAAAAGCACGGCCTGACGCTCTTCGGCGTGCTGCCCCAGGACGACGCGGTTTACCGCTGCGACTGCAACGGCGAGCCTTCCGCCCTTCTTCCGGATTCCGACGACATGAAGAGCGCCCTGAAGGGAATCCTGCAGAACATCGGCCTGTAAACTCATATTCTTCGAAAACCGGCCGGAGGCCGCTTCGGAAGGTGCGATTTCCCAGTTCCCCACGCCGGGGACTTGGGAAATCGTCCCTGCCCAGCGGCAAGGCGGCAATTCTTGCCCAAGCCGGACGATTTTCGTGAATAAAAATTTCAGAAAGTAAAAACAAGGGGGAAACATTACAATGGCTTTTACACCCAAGAAGGTGGCATACCGCGGCGCCATCAACGCTGTCACCCTGGGCACCGGTGATAAGGCAATCGTCATCGGTGGTCAGAACGTACTGCCCTTCTACACCTTCGATGCTCCCATCGAGAACGCACCCAAGATCGGTGTGGAAATCTCCGACTGCGCTTCCGAGTGGACCGCTCCCGCGCTGAAGGAATTCTACGCCGGCTGCACCACCATGGTTGACTACGCCAAGAAGGCGGAGACCATGCCCGGCGCCGACTTCCTGTGCCTGCACTTCGAGTCCGCCGATCCCAACGGTGCCAACCGTCCTGTCGCTGACTGCGTCGCCGATGCCAAGGCAGTGGCCGAGGCCGTTACCATGCCCATCGTGATCATGGGCTGCAAGAACATCGAGAAGGACGGCGAGCTGTTCTCCAAGATCGCCGAGGCCCTGCAGGGCAAGAATATCCTGGTGCTCTCCGCCCGCAGCGAAGACTACAAAACCGTCGGTGCTTCCGTCGCCCTGGCTTACGGCCAGAAGGTTGGCGCCGAGACCGCTGACGACATCAACCTGGCCAAGCAGCTGAACATCATGCTCAAGGGCCTGACCGTTCCCGCCTCCTCCATCGTGATGAACGTGGGCACCGCTGCCGTGGGCTACGGCTATGAGTACGTGGCCTCCACCCTGGACCGCGTCCGTCTGGCCGCTCTGGCTCAGTCCGATGCCGACCTGCAGATGCCCATCATCGCCCCCGTGTCCACCGACACCTGGAGCGTGAAGGAAGCTACCGCTTCCGAAGAGGATGAGCCCACCTGGGGCAACGCCGAAGAGCGCGCCATCGGCATGGAAGTTTCCACCGCTGCCGCCAACCTGACCGGCGGCGCCGATGCCGTGATCATGCGCCATCCCGCGGCTGTTGCAACCATTAAGCAGTTCATCACTGAGCTGGTCTGATTGGAAGGAGGATACATACAATGGCTCTGAAAGGTCTTGACATTTTTAAGCTGTCTCCCAAGAAAAACTGTAAGGAGTGCGGCAGCCCCACCTGTATGGCATTCTGCATGAAGGTGGCCCAGGGCGCTATTTCCATCGACAAGTGCCCCTACTTCTCCGATGACGCAAAGGCAATGCTCAACGAGCAGACCGCTCCCCCCATGAAGACCATCACCGTGGGCGAGCACAAGCTGGGCGGCGAAACCGTCCTGTTCCGTCACGAGAAGACTCTGGTCAACAAGAACCTGTACGCCGTCTGCGCCTGCACCGATTGCAGCGAAGAAGCGGTGGATGCCAAGCTGGCCAATATGGCAAAGATTGACTACGAGCGCATCGGCGAGCGGATGTACGTGGAGTTCGTCTATGTTGCCAACAAGCAGTCCGATCCCGCCGTCTACGCCAAGCTGGTGGAGAAGGCCGCTGCCACCGGCCGCAGCCTGATTCTGGCCTGCTGGGATGTGGAGTGCGCCAAAGCCGCTCTGGCCGTGGCCGGTAAGGACGTCATTCTCGATGGCGCCACCCCCGACAACTGGGAGGCCATGAACGCCGTTGCCACCGCTGCGGGTGTGACCCTGGGCGTTTGCGCTCCCAACGTGTCCGACCTGTATGACCTGGTGAAGAAGCTGGAAGGCGCCGGCAACAAGAACCTGGTTCTGGATGTCACCGGTGAGACTGCCAAGGAGACCCTGGCCGCTGCCGTTCAGGTCCGCCGTACCGCTCTGGCTGACGGTGACCGCAGCTTCGGCTATCCCTCCATCGTGAACGTCGCCAAGCTGGCCAAGGGCAACAAGCACCTGCAGACCGCTTACGCCTCCATGTTCACCGAGAAGTACGCTTCCATCATCGTCATGGAGGATATGGACTACGCTCAGGCTCTGCCTCTGTACGGCCTGCGCCAGAACATCTACACCGATCCTCAGAAGCCCATGAAGGTGGAATCCAAGATTTATCCCCTGAACGGTGCCGACGAGAACAGCCCCTGCGCTCTGACCGTGGACTTCGCTCTGACCTACTTCCTGGTCTCCGGCGAACTGGAGCGCTCCAACCAGCCCGTGAACCTGATCATCACCGACGCTTCCGGCATGTCCGTTCTGACTGCCTGGGCTGCCGGCAAGTTCTCCTCCTCCACCGTCAAGAAGACCTTCGAGGCCCTGGACATCGAGAACAAGATCAAGAACCGCACCCTGATCATCCCCGGCAAGGTTGCCGTGATGAAGGGCGAAATCCAGGAGAAGCTGCCCGGCTGGAACGTGGTGGTCGGTCCCACCGAGGCTGTCCAGCTGCCCAAGTACATGAAGGACAAGGAGTACGAGGCTGCCGCCAAGGCCGCTGCCGCAGAGAACGCCGCCAAGGCTGCTTCCACTGTGGAAGTCAAGGAGCTGTCCTTCGACGAGCTGCTGGCCACCAAGGTGCCCGCCATTGAAGTGGTGGACATGGGCGTGAAGTACGGCGGCTACAACCCCGAGTCCTCCACCTTCGTCACCATCGGCGAGCGTATCCACTGCATCGCTCCCGTGATCCGGAAGGCCATGGACGAGCGGGATCCCGCTCCCATCCTGAAGCGTGCCGCCGAGCAGATCGCTGCCGGTGCCACCTATCTGGACGTGAACATCGGACCTGCCGAGAAGGACGGTCCCGAGCGCATGATGTGGGCTGTCAAGCTGCTGCAGGAGAACTTCAACAACGTGCCTCTGGCTCTGGATACCGCCAACAAGAAGGCCATCGAAGCCGGTATCAAGGTCTACAACCGTTCCAACGGTAAGCCCATCGTCAACTCCGCCGACGCCGGCTCCCGTATCTCCTACATCGACCTGGCTGCCGCCAATGACGCCATCTGTATCGCCCTGTGCTCTGCCGACGGCATTGCCAAGGACAACGAAGAGCGCATGATGCACTGCCGGAACATGCTGGAGCGCGGTATGTCCCGGGGCATGGAAGCCACCGACCTGTGGTTTGACCCCCTGTTCCTGGTGGTCAAGGGCATGCAGGACAAGCAGATGGAAGTTCTGGAAGCCATCAAGCTGTTCTCCAACGAGGGTCTGAAGTCCACCGGCGGTCTGTCCAACAACTCTAACGGTGCACCCAAGAAGGTCCGTCCCATCATGGACTCCGCTCTGGTTGCCATGTGCATGATGCAGGGTCTGACCTCCGCCATCGTCAACCCCAACGACCTGCGGCTGATGGAAACCATCAAGTCCTGCGACATCTTCAAGAACCACACCCTGTACTCCGACAGCTACCTGGGCGACCGTCCCGACCTGCTGTAACAGAAGCTTTATTCCCTGCATTTCTTGGCTGGGAGGGGTCCTCCCTCCCAGCCATCATCCTTTTTCGGAAGCGAATCGTGAAAAGGAAACGGAAGCGCCGTTTCTTTTTCCTGCTTCACTTCATTTTGTAGTACACCACTGTAGGGGCGGCTCGCAGCCGCCCGCGCAGTACCGACCCACGCAATCATCCAGGTTGGGCGAATCCGCACCATGTCAGACATGATACCATTCAACCAAACACTCACGTTCGTCAGCCGGCGGGAGGCTGATAGCCTCCCCTACAGTGGCTGGGCGATTGTCGTTACCGGGTTCCATTCACCCACCGCAAAATTACAAATCGTATATTCAGCCGTTTCCGGCTTGATATAATTATCCCCAACTATTATTAGGAGGAATCATTCATGAGCGTATTAACCGATCTGATTTACGGCGGTTCCAATGCGGTTGCGGGCCTGACCGAAGGCGCCGTCAACAATGCCATCGCCAAGTACGGCGCTGACAAGGAAATTGCATTCCCCGATACGGCATACTTCTTCCCCACCATCTATGCCGCTACCGGTGTGAAGGTCAAAACCCTGGGTGATCTGCCCGCCTGTGTGGGTGTGCTGAAAAGCCTGATCACGAACCAGGAGGACCTGGGTCAGGCGCTGAACGCGGGTCTGGCCACCGCCGTGGGCGCAGAGATCATCGAGGGCCTGAAATACGTGGAGGGCGGCAACCCCTACGAAAATGAGTCCGGCATCGGCTTCGTGCCCGACCCCATCATCCGCTCCCTGGGCGTGCCCCTGGTCACCGGCGACATCCCCGGCGTGGCCGTGGTGCTGGGCAAGGCCGAGAACCCCGCCGACGTGGTGAAGGTGGTCAAGGACTACCAGTCCAAGGGCATCATGACCTTTATGGTGGGCGACTGCATTGAACAGTGCGCCGAAGGCGGCGTAAAGATGGGCCTGGAGCTCCGGGTTATCCCCCTGGGCCATGACGTGACCTCTGTCATTCACGTGGTCACCGTGGCCATCCGTGCCGCCCTGATCTTCGGCAACATCCAGCCCGGCGACCTGGCCGGCCTGCTGGAGTACACCAAGACCAGAGTGCCCGCCTTTGTGAATACCTTCGGCGCCATCGACGCCGTGGTGGTCTCCGCCGGTGCCGGCGCCATTGCCCTGGGCTTCCCCGTGGTGGTGGACATCGACCTGGGCGAAAACCAGGTGCCCGGCGCGCTGGAATCCGTCACCGATCACAACGAGACGGTGAAGAAGTCTCTGGAGCTGCGCAACATCAAGATCAAGACCACGGAGCTGCCCATCCCTGTTGCTTTCGCCGCCGCCTTCGAGGGCGAAATCATCCGCAAGTCCGACATGCACAACGAGTGCTGGTCCTCCAAGAACCCCACCGCCGAGCTGGTGCTGATGCGGGAGATGAGCGAAATTGAGGACCACAAGATCAGCATCATCGGGCCGGACTTCGACGAAGCCAAGGACCTGGCTCTTGCCACCTTTGTGGAGGTTGCCGGCAAGAAGATGCAGACCGACTTCGAGTCCGTCATCGAGCGGAAGTTCCACGCCTGGTTCAACTATATGGAAGGTGTGATGCACACCGGCCAGCGCAATCAGGTCCGTGTCCGTGTGAGCAATGCCGCTTATGAAGCGGGCCTGCGGCTGAAGGACTTCGCCGAGGTGCTGTATGTGATGATCATGAACGAGTTTGATGCCGTGGTGGACAAGTGCCAGGTCACCATCATCACCGACCCCGCCCAGGCAGAAAAATTCCGGGACGAGGTAGCCATGCCCCGCTACAACCAGAGAGACGACCGCCTGGCTTCCATGACCGACGAGGCCGTGGACCGCTACTACACCTGCATCCTCTGCCAGTCCTTCGCCCCTGCACACTGCTGCGTGGTTACCCCCGAGCGTCTGGGCCTGTGCGGCGCCGTTAGCTGGCTGGATGCCAAGGCCACCAATGAGCTGAACCCCAACGGCCCCTGCCAGCCCATCTTCAAGGAAGGCTGCACCGACGAGCGTCTGGGCCGGTACGATTCCGTCAACGCCGCCATCGCCGAGGCAACCCACGGCGCGGTGGAGAATGTGACCCTGTACTCCCTGCTGGAGGATCCCATGACCTCCTGCGGCTGCTTCGAATGCATCTGCGGCATCGAGCCCATGAGCATGGGTGTCATCGTGGTGAACCGCGAATTCAAGGGTATGACCCCCGTGGGCATGACCTTCGGCGAGCTGGCCTCCTGCACCGGCGGCGGTGTCCAGACCCCCGGCTACATGGGCCATGGCCGTCACTTCATTTCCTCCAAGAAGTTCGTCTCCGCCGAGGGCGGCATCCAGAGAATCGTGTGGATGCCCAAGGAGCTGAAGGACGATGTGGCCGAGCGGCTGAACAAGACCGCCCAGGAGCTCTATGGCATTGAGAACTTCACCGATATGGTGGCCGACGAGACCATCACCACCGACGGCGAGGAGCTGCTGAACTGGCTGACCGAGAAGGGTCACCCCGTCCTGGGCCTGGAGCCTCTGATGTAATATCACCAAATGCCTGGCTGGCCGCAAAGAAAGCCAGTCAGGCATTTTTTAGAAAACGCATTGTCATGCGAAAATCAAGGAACCATGATGCATTGGAAAATTGGTATTTGGCGGGCACAAATTACGTCCACGCCATTCGTAGGGCGGATTTCTGACCCCGCCGATCAGGTTACGAAACCTGCCAGGTCGGATGAATGGAACAATGTTGGACGAATCCGTAGGGAACGGCCTGCGTGCCGTTCCGCCCCGCCCCCGGAATTGGCACGGTCCGTTGAATGGGTAACAGGTGTTTTCGGTGGGGACGAACCATATTCTATTCAACCGGGCATTCCGTCCCGTCAGGTAGGTGCCGCTGCGCGGATGGAACGGCACACAGGCCGTTCCCTACGAAATGGACGAATCATGCGCCGTTCAATCCACCGCCAAATTACAATTTTTCGTTTATTTGGAGAAAAAACATACCAATTGAAAGGAAACTTATCCCATGAAGGTAACCTTCCAAATTGAGGGCGGGAGCCCTGTTCAAGTTGAATGCAACGCCGGAGACAATCTTCTGGAGCTGGCCCGCCGCAGCAATGTGGCCATTGATGCCCCCTGTGGGGGCAACGGCTCCTGCGGCAAATGCAAGGTCCAGCTGATCGAGGGTCAGCTGGAATCCCCCAAGAGCCGCCATTTATCCGACGAGGAATATGAGGCTGGGTGGCGGCTGTCCTGCTGCTCCAAGGTGCTGTCGGATGTCACCGT
>JALFGI010000180.1 GCA_022777455.1 Clostridiales bacterium
CAAATTCCAATTTTTCTGCATATCCGGCGGTGGCGTTTTCCCAAGACAACAATCCCGCTCCGCGGAGGCGGGGCGGGGGCGGAACAGGGGACAGAGGGGAGATTTTCGTCAGAAAAACAAAAAAACGAGGACAGAAATGTCCTCATCATAGCAGAAAAAGCAATTGACAAAAATGCCTTTATCATATAAAATAGTAATCCATAGTGTGGTATTGTGCCCAACTGCGGATTCCTTTTCTCACATGGTCATTTTACCACAGACAAGAGCGGCTGTCAAGTAGCAAGTTTGACGGAAATGACAACTGCTCCTGGCGTATCAAATATGCAACACATTTCGAAAGAAAGGCTGTGATGATCCATATGGCAATGGTCAAGGACGTAAAGTTCGGTAAGACCATGCGTAAGTCCTACGCAAAGTATGAAGAGATCCTGGAGATTCCCAACATGCTGAAAATCCAGAAGGACTCCTACCAGTGGTTCCTGGATGAGGGCCTGCGGGAAGTTTTCAAGGATGTGGGAACCATTACCGATTTCTCCGGCAAGCTGGAGCTTTCTTTCCTGGATTACACCATGGAAGACAAGCCCAAGTACACCATCGAGGAATGCAAGGAACGGGATACCACCTACGCAAAGCCCATCAAGGTGCGCATTCGCCTGCGCAATACCGAGACGGACGAAATCAAAGAGCAGGAAATCTTCATGGGTGATTTCCCTGTCATGACCAATGGCGGCACCTTCGTCATCAACGGCGCGGAGCGTGTCATCATCTCCCAGATCGTCCGCAGCCCCGGCATGTACTACGGCCACGAGGTGGACAAGGCCGACCAGCATACCTACACCGCCACCGTCATTCCCTACCGCGGTGCCTGGCTGGAATACGAAACCGACAATGCCAATGTGTTCTGGGTCCGCATCGACAAGAACCGGAAGCTGCCCGTCACCAGCCTGATCCGCGCCCTGGGCGTGAGCACCGACGAGCAGATCAAGGAGATGTTCGGCGAGGACGAGCGGATTCTGGCTACGCTGGAAAAGGACCCCTGCAAGACCAAAGAAGATTCTTTGCTGGAAATCTATCGTCGTCTGCGTCCCGGTGAGCCTCCCACGGTGGAGACTGCCACTGCCCATCTGGAAGGACTGCTGTTCGACGCCCACCGCTACGACGTGTCCAAGGTGGGCCGCTACAAGTTCAACAAGAAGATGGACATCTGGAGCCGTCTGTCCGGTCAGGAGGCCGCAGAGCCCATTGCCGATCCCATCACCGGCGAGATCCTGGTGATGCCCGGTGAGTTCATCTCCCGCGCCCAGGCTCACGAGCTCAGCGCCAAGGGCGTTAACGAGGCTGTGGTCCGCATCGGCGACGCCAAGGTGAAGGTCTTCTCCAACAACATGGTGGATATGGCCGGCTTCGTGGACTTCGACCCCAAGCAGTACGGCATCAAGGAGAAGGTCCGCTTCCCCGTGCTGCGGGAAATGCTGGAGACCGTTCCCGCTGACGGCTGGAAGGAAGCCATCGAGGAGCGGATGGATGACCTGATCCCCAAGCACATCATTGTGGACGACATCATGGCCTCCATCAACTACCTGAACTGCGTGGCCATGGGCATCGGCACCCCCGACGACATTGACCACCTGGGCAACCGCCGCCTGCGCTGCGTGGGCGAGCTGCTGCAGAACCAGTTCCGCATCGGCTTTTCCCGTCTGGACCGGGTGATCCGGGAGCGGATGACCGTCCAGGACCTGGACTCCGTCACCCCCCAGAGCCTGATCAACATCCGGCCTGTTACTGCCGTCATCAAGGAATTCTTCGGTTCCTCCCCGCTGTCTCAGTTCATGGACCAGAACAACCCCCTGGCCGAGCTGACCCACAAGCGCAGACTTTCCGCTCTGGGCCCCGGCGGTCTGAGCCGTGACCGTGCTTCCTTCGACGTGCGAGACATTCACTACACCCACTATGGCCGTATGTGCCCCATCGAGACCCCCGAAGGTCCCAACATCGGCCTGATCAACTACCTGGCGACTTTCGCCAAGATCAATGAGTACGGCTTCGTGGAGGCTCCCTACCGCAAGGTGGACAAGGCCACCGGCTTCGTCACCCGTGAGGTGGAGTATATGACCGCCGACGTGGAAGACGATTACTACGTGGGCGAGGCCAACGAGCCCCTGGATGAAAACGGCTGCCTGGCAAATGCCCGTATCACCTGCCGTCACCGCAACGAGATCATCGAAGTGGACCGCAACGTCATCGACTATCTGGACGTGTCTCCCAGAATGATGATCTCCATCGCCACCTCCTTCATTCCCTTCCTGCAGAACGACGACGCCAACCGTG
>JALFGI010000353.1 GCA_022777455.1 Clostridiales bacterium
GAGTGGGAATAATCCGAATTGTCGCGAGGCAAAGCAATTTAGCCCATAAAAGGCAAAGTTAATTTTCTGAGTAGGCCTTGAGGAAGAAATTCCTTGAGGTCTATTTTTTTGTGCATAGAGTTTCTAAAACCTTGGGCAACACCGCATAATGGGAGCTGCGGGCTTCGGCGGATCTTTTGCCCCAATCGTGCAGCATGAAAAATGGGAAATACACAGAGTATTCCCGCATTTTCCATACTTTCGCTTGGGTCAAAATTTCTCGCCGAATCTCCTTGCCCCATTATGCGGTGTTGCCCTTGTATTTCGCGGCGACTATGCCGATAAAATGCAGGTTTGTTGGTATAGTCGAGTTTGAAAATCCCCCAGTTTGGAGGATTTTCCAGCAAATATAACGAGAAAAATTCGATTTACCCCATGACACAATTTTTGAAGGAGCTAACTGATTGCTGCGTCAGTTAGCGCTCTGCCTGTAACAGACAAAATAGAAGTTGACACCTACCCGGATTGTCAATAGAATGTAGCCAAGAGGGGCACTGGTGATTAGTGCGTTGGGTAAGCCGCCGTTTCACCAGTACGATCTGCGGTTATGGCCGGTACGCGGCTGATCTTTTAGAAAAGGAAGGGCAGGATCATGAAATTATTTCAGTATTATGATGAAGAACAGCAGGTTCATGTGGGGGCTGTTGTAAAGGGTGCGTATGCCGCGCTCCCCGAGGCAGTCACCATGGGAGCGCTTCTTGGAAAAAGCAGCGGGGAGCTGGAAAAAACCGTGGCTTCCATGACCTGCGTACCCATGGACCCGGAGTCGATCCGGTTCGCTCCCGTGGTGACGGGGCCTGAAAAGATCATCTGCATCGGCCTGAATTATCATGAGCATATCAATGAGACCGGCCTTGGAAAGACGGACAAGCCCGGTTTCCCGCCGGTGTTCTGCAAGTTCGGAAATGCTTTGCTGGGCCACAAGGAAGAACTGCATCTTCCCAAAAAGGCAAAGCAGTTTGACTACGAGGCGGAACTGGTCATTGTCATGGGGGATACCTGCAAAGAGGTGACACCCCAGGAAGCTTACCGGTATATCGCGGGCTTCGCTGCGGGCAATGATTTCAGCGCCAGAGATATGCAGTTTGCCTCCAGCCAGTGGACGCTGGGTAAGGCTTGCGATGGGTTTGCCCCTGTGGGCCCCTTCTTTGTGCCCCGGGATGAAGTGAACCCGGAGAAACTGGATATCACCTGCAAGGTCAACGGGGAATATGTGCAGAAGTCCAATACGTCTAAAATGATCTTCTCCTGCGGGGAAATTGTCAGCTACCTCTCCGACTTCATCTGCCTGAAGAAGGGAGACCTGATCTTTACCGGGACCCCCTCCGGCGTGATTCTGGGCAAGGAAAAGAGCCGGCAGGTCTGGCTGAAAGCCGGGGATGTGGTCACCGTGGAGATTGAGGGCCTGGGTACCCTGGGAAACAGGCTGGTCTGACCAGGGGACATTGCCCCTGGCTTTCCTGTACGGACAGCTCAAGTATCAGAGTGTCAATGAGAACCGTCCCCATATAAAAACACGATTGTGGAGTTACAACCGATCGTTCACTGACAGGACTCCTTCGGCCTGTCAATTGCCACCTCCGGGTGCATCGGTTGAAGAAACGAGCAGGCCCCGTATTCGCAACAAACCCCGTATGGAACCGGTCCATACGGGGTTTTCGCTTGTCACGCCTTGGCAGCGGACGCGTACATTTTCTTTCTCCACTTGCCTGCACGGAATACGATGAGGGTCATCACCATTCCCAATGTCCAGGAAATCATCAGCGACAAAAACAGCGCATCCGGCTTTCCGTGAGGGAACTCCGCCGACCGGGTGAGGTAGGCAAGAACGTAGGCCACAGGCACCCGGATGAGGATGGTGGAGATGATGGAGATCCACATAGGACTCACTGTGTCTCCAGCTCCCCGCATGACGCCGCCCAGCACCTGGCTGACGGAAACGCAGATGTAGCCCACCGCCATCAGCCGGATCATCCGGGATGCCAGGTCGATGAGGGAAGCAGTTCCCGTAAACATGGCGAAGAGATACTTTCCCAGGAACAGCAGCACCAGGGTGATCACCGTGGAGAAGGCCAGGGCGATCAAGCCGCCCTGCTTTACGCCTTTATCAACCCGGTCAAATTGCCCAGCCCCCACATTCTGCCCTGCGTAGACGCTCATGGCCTGGCCGAAGGTGAAGTTGGGCATCATGGCAAAGCCGTCCACCCGCATGATGATCACATTGCAGGCGATGACCGTTTCGCCCATTGCGTTGGTCAGGTTCAGCACCACCATGCCGGCGGTGGCCATAATGGCCTGGGTGACCCCGGAGGGAATGCCGATGCGCAGAATCCGCATGGCTACGGCAGGAACCAGCCGCATGGTTTTCAGGTTCAGGTCAAAGATATCCCGCATACGAACCAGCTTGATATAGCAAAGCACCGCGGAAATCGCCTGGGCAATCACTGTTGCCAGTGCCACTCCGGGAACGCCCATATGGAACTTTGCCACGAACAGCAGATCCAGCACCACATTCAGCGCCGCCGCCACCAACAAAAAGCCCAGGGCGGACACCGAATCCCCCAATCCCCGGAGCACGCCGGAGAGCATGTTGTAAAAGAAAAAGCCCACAATTCCAATGAAGAAGATGTTCAGGTAATCCCTGCACCAGAGGATGATGGACTCCGGCGTGCCCAGCAGCTCCAGCATGGGCATGGAAATCATTGGGCCCAGAACCATGATGATTACACTGGCAGCGGCGGACAGGGCGATGCAGTTGCCGATGTTCTTGGTCAGTCCCTCCCGGTCTCTGGCGCCGTAGCTCTGGGAAACCACGATGCCCGCACCGGTGGAGATGCCCACAAAGAGGGCCAGCAGCAAATTGAGGATGGGTCCTGCGCTGCCCACCGCAGCCAGAGCGTTGTCTCCCACATACTTGCCCACAATCACGGAATCCGCTGTATTGTACAGCTGCTGCGCCAGATTTCCCAGCAGCATGGGCACCGAAAACTCCAGAATCCGCTTCCAGGGCGCTCCCAGGGTCATATCCTTTGCTGAAAACAGCTCCTTCATACTTATCATTTCCGTCTCTCCTTTTCTCTCATCTACCGAAAGGGTATCCGTGCCGCAAATTGCGGCCGTCTGCTGCGTTTTCTATCCCTATTCTACAGAATAGGGAAGCCGGTGACAATGGTGAATTGTAGAAAAATCAGACAGTCGTTTTTTGACAGGCATAGACAAAATGCCAACCTCAGTCTATTGACCTCCACCCAAAACCATTCTATCATAAAGATGCATTCTTGACAAACTGCGGCAATTCGTGCAAAATGGTTTTGGTGAAAGACTGGGGCGTTTTGGCGCTCATGGATACGGAAATCATTCAGAATCAGAAAGGAAGAGTAACGTGAGTAAAATTGTTATTTTGGAATCCCTTGCGGTGTCTGAACAGAAAATGCAGGAGCTGAAAAGGCCTTTTGAGGCCCAGGGGCACGTCTTTTGTGAATACCCCAAATCCACGGATCCTGCAACTCTGATTGAGGAAGCGAAGGATGCGGATGCACTGGTGATCGCCAATATGCCCCTTCGCGGTGAAGTAATCCGTGCTTGCAAAAATCTGAAGTATATTGATGTGGCATTCACCGGCGTTGACCATGTGGATCTGGCTGCGGCAAAGGAAATGGGAGTGAAGCTCAGCAATGCGTCGGGCTATTCCAATGAAGCCGTGGCGGAGCTGGCCCTGGGCATGGCCCTTTCTTTGAGCAGGAACATGACTGCTGTTGAGAGCCGCTGCCGTGCCGGAGGGACGAAGGATGGCCTGGTGGGCTATGAACTGAAGGGAAAGACCGTTGGCATTATTGGAATGGGAAAGATCGGGCGCAGAAGCGCCGAGCTGTTCCATGGGATTGGCTGCACCATCCTGGCCCATAACCGCTCTGCCCATCATGATTTCCCCGGGTATGTGCAGCAGACCAGCCTGGAAAACCTGCTGAGAGATTCCGATATTGTCCTGCTGCATTGCCCGCTCAATGACTCCACCCGGGGAATGATCAATAAAGAAAAGCTGGCGATGATGAAGCCGACGGCAATGCTGATCAATGTGGCGCGGGGCCCGGTGGTTGTGTCCAGGGATTTGCAGGAAGCATTGAACAGCGGCGTCATTGCAGCTGCCGGCGTGGACGTGTTCGACGTGGAACCGCCCCTTGCATTGGATGAGCCGCTGCTGAACTGCAAAAACTGCCTGGTGACGCCTCATGTGGCGTTTGCGTCCAAAGAAAGCATGGAGCTGCGTGCGGATATTGTGTTCGATAATCTGGCAGCCTGGATGGCCGGTGCGCAAAAAAACGTGATTCTGTAAAAGCTGTTTGGTTGATTACCATTTTGATGTGTGCGAATAAACCAAAATGAAAGAAAGGCGAAAAATGATTCGGCCGCTGGGGCGGAATCGAATTCCAAACCCTCCAGTAAGTATCGTTCACGCTTTCTTCTGCATCCTGGTTGCTTTCTAAAATGTGGTCCGCCAGAATAAAAAGGCGCGTACCATAGGAAGCCGCAGTTTGAGCAATTGCTTCTTCGTTTCTGGTAAAGTACAGCGCTATGATTTTCTGATCGTCCATTCGGTTCACATCACAGTTCAATTTGGGTCCTCACCCTAATAGACCGATGCTGCGGCTCAAATCTCACGATTTATCAAACCGGTTTTCCCCAACAACCGCACCCACTGCGCAGACGCGGCAAACAAACGAAACCATCGAATTTTGGACCTTCGATGGTTTCGGCTCTCCTTCGCTTTGATTTGTGGGTTTACCGGTTAAATGCCTTCATCAGCTCGCCGTACTGGGCCCGGTATTCGTCATACACCGGGCCGGCGGCATCTACCAGGGACTGGCGGCCCAGGGTAATGGAAGTCATTCCCTTTTCGATGCAGTCCTGCTTGGCCACTTCGTTTTCCTCCATGGCAGCGGTCCACTCCGCATCGCAGGCGTGGGCGGCGGCTTCGGCCAGCCAGGTGCGCTGCCGGTCCGTCAGGTTCCGGTAGGCGGCATCGGACATCACCAGCATGGACAGCTCCAGCACATGGTTTGTCTCCATCACGTGGCTCTGCACCCGGCTCAGATCCCGGCTGCTGATGTTCAGATAGGTGTCCTCCTGGCCGTCCACTGCCCCCTGCTCCAGGGCATCGCGCAGCTCATCGGCGTTTACCGCCGTTGGAATGGCCCCCAGCGCCTGAAAGACGGCCTGATGCAGTTCATCCTGCTGGGTGTGGATGGACAGCCCCAGGAACTCCGTCGGGGTGGTGACGGCCCGGTTGGCGGTGACCTGGCGGAAGCCCGTGGTCATCCAGCCCAGGCAGTGCAGACCGGCGGCGGACAGGCTTTCCGTGAGGGTGGCCCCTGCTTCGCCTTTCAGAATGCCCTGGGCCTCCTGGTAGCTTTCAAACAGGAAGGGAAGCCCCAGTACCCCCAGCTCCGGGCACAGCTCCACCAGGGAGGATACCGGCAGGAGACCCAGGTCGCATTTTCCGTTTTGCAGCAAGGCGGCTACTTCGGCATCGGTGCCCATTGTCCCGCCGGGGAGCAGGGTGCAGGTCAGGTTTTCACCGGAGAGCTCCGCCAGCTTCTCCGAGAAGGCGGCGGCACCCCGGCCGGGGAGGGAGTCCTCTGCCTGGGTGAAGGCTATGGTCAGACGCAGGGAGGGGTCCACCGGAGTAGTCGGTACGGTGGCGGCCGGGGCGGTTGTTTCACTGGGGACGTTGCGCCCGGAGGAAGCGGTGGCGCAGGCGGCCAACGTCAGTGTTACCGCGATCAGCAGCAGGGAAAACCATTTTTTCATGGGTAAGGCGCTCCTTTGAAATTGTTATGGAATCCATTATTCCCAGGAATGCCCAAACGCAAACCCATTGTATCAGGGAACTTGTGCCGCTGTGGTGTTTTTCGGTCAAAAGCTTCGGCAGCCGACCGGTGCTTTGCCGGCTGGACCTGTCTGCTGTCGGAATCCGGAGAGTTCCTATTGTATTTTAAGGCGCTGTGTGATAAATTTATCTGGAAAAGAAGCCGCAGTCTCATTGGATGGAAAAGGGGCTTGGAAGGAGAAAACACCATGAAGACCTTGTATCTGATTGGCGGAACCATGGGTGTGGGAAAAACAACGGTGGGCCGCGCGCTAAAGGACCGGCTGGAGAACAGTGTCTTCCTGGACGGGGATTGGTGCTGGGATGCCCACCCGTTTCAGGTAACGGAAGAGACGAAGCGGATGGTAATGGAAAATATCTGCTTCCTGCTGAATCAGTTTCTCCGCTGCTCTGCTTATGAAACAATCCTCTTTTGCTGGGTGATGCACCAGCAGGAGATTATCGATACCATCCTGGAAAATTTGGATCGGTGGGACTGCACGGTGAAAGCGGTATCCCTGGTGTGCAGCGAGGGAGCGCTGCGCGGTCGGTTGGAACAGGACGTTGCCGCCGGAATCAGAACGGCAGACGTGATTGAGCGAAGCGTTTCCCGCATTCCCTGCTACAGCAAACTGAATACCATCAAATTGGAAACCGACGGAAAGACCGTCGCGCAGATCGTTGACGCACTGATGGCATTATAGGAGGAGCGTATGGAAGTCAAGGAAGTATTGCAAAAGCGCAGAAGCGTGCGCAAATTCACCCGGGAGCCGGTGCCGGAGGAGGCCATTCA
>JALFGI010000014.1 GCA_022777455.1 Clostridiales bacterium
ATCTTGATTTTTTGGCCGAATTTGAAAAGTCAATTGGCAGTTTATATGAACTTTACGAGACTATTTTGTGCTATTTGCTACCACTTTTGGAGAGATTTCTTAAGTTAATGACATTGCCCCTATGGGGGAGCTGGCTGCCCCGTTAGGGGCAGACTGAGAGGGCAATGCATTTGCCATGACCTTACTGCGGTACCCTCTCAGTCAGCCTGACGGCTGCCAGCTCTCCCAAAGGGAGAGCCAAGAGGGGCATTGCCGTATCTGCCCGCCAAATTACAATTTACCGTCTTTATCCAATCAGATGCCGATAACGGTGATTTTCTCTCCGTCCAGCACCAGGGCGCAGTCGTTGGTCAAATGGATATGGGGCTTTGGCGCAAGGGCGCCCGGCTTTTCACCGCTTCCGCAGTGGACATCCAGCCTGGCATCCAGAAGGCCCAGATTGTTTTCCAGATTATTTGCAAAAATGATGCTTCCGGCGCTGACCCCCAGCACCAGGCCGTCCAGCTGAATGTATTCCAGCAGAGAATCCCGGAAGCCGGTATCGTTGATTCTTTGCAGCAGATAGGAGGTTCTGCCGCCGCAGAGGTACACCAAATCGAATTGCTCCAGCTCCGGTAGGCACATTCCCTTGTGCAGATCAAAAACCGTGATATTCTCCTCCGGAATGCCGCATTTCAGCAGATCATTCATGCACTTGGGCAGCACCGCAATGGCCCCGGGGTCGATGGCCGCCGTGGGGATGAACAGTGGGTGAACATCCTTCACGTCCTTGTCCAAAAGCATCAGGAATTGGGACTTCAGTACCTCATTTTCCAGTCCCGCAGAGCTTAAAATCAGTCGCATATTTTCTCCTTTCTCACTTGACCCACAGCTCCATGTATCGCCGATAGGTCTGGAACCCCACATTTTCATAGAACGCCAAGGCCCCCTGGTTGAACTCCCACATATCCAGCTCAATTCTGGGATATCCCCGCCGGGCGGCATCCTGTTTCATATACGCCACCAGAGCCGTGGCCACGCCCATTCGATGGAAAGCCGGGTCCACCCCAAATTCCTCCACATGGTACATTCTCCTGGCGAGATTGTAGGGAGATTCCGGCCTGTCCAGGTACTCCACCGTGGCAAAACCGGCAATCTTCCCATCCACCACCGCCGCGAGAATGTTCCAGTTTTCCGTCTCGTATCGCCGGTAAAGAACCTGTTCCAGCTCCCGGCAGAAGCCGGGGCGGAAGGTATCCGGGCGGCCCGCCACATGGACATCGTTTACATACCGGCGGATCTCGTTGATTCGGGCCAGCTCTTCATAATCAGCCGGACGCACAAGCACATTCTGATTCTCCATCATTACCCTCCATTCAGTTTGGCCGGAATGGATGGTTTTCCGCCCGCAAGCCATGTTCGGTTTTCTTTTCCGGATAGGCGATCACCTGATCCAGCTTGCCGGATTTGATAAACATGAGCAAGGAGGCGAACATGATCCCCTGCCGCCGGCCGATTTCTTCCTCGGAAAAATCACAGACCCCCATAGCGCACATGGTGCCCAGCCCCAGGGCCTGGGTCCACATCTGCTCAAACAGCAGCCGCCCCTCCCCTTCCGTCAGGCCATAATCTCGCATCACCAGCTGAATGCAGGTCTCGTCCATGCCGTTCAGATCCTTCAGAGATTCCTCAAAGCTTACGCCCCGGGGATGCTCCTGCAAAAACAGCAGCTTAAAAAGCTCCGGCTCATGAATGCCATAGGACACGATCATCATGCCAATCCGCTTGAAGGCCGGGGTGTACTCCTGATAATCGCTGATATACGCCATAAATTCCTGCACCGCCAGGGCCCGGGCCGCCTGCTTCACCTCCTCCATGTTCTTGAACAGGGTAAAGATGGGTCTGGCCGAGGTCCCCAGCCGGGCGCCCAAATCCCGGGCCGTCAGCGCGGACACGCCTCCCTCCTTGATCATGGCAAATGCGGCAGCAGCAACCTCATCACGGGTAAATTTCGGCTTTGGGGGCATAAGCAAGCATCCTTTCCATTTTATTTCAAAACATCGTTTCGCAACGCTGTTTTTATTATAGAGTTCTTTTTCCAACTTGTCAATGGTTTTTCAATATCACACAGAGAAATAGTAATTTGGCGGGCAGATACGGCTGCGCCCCTTGGCTCTCCCTTTGGGAGAGCTGTCAGCCGAACAGGCTGACTGAGTGGGTACCGCAGTAAGGTAATAGCACCCGAAATCAAACCATGCGGCCCTCTCAGTCTGCCCCGTAAGGGGCAGCCAGCTCCCCCAGAGGGGGAGCCAAGGGGTGCGTCGGTACCGGTCGCCAAATTACAATTTCCCGGAGCAAATCGATTGGTTTAGAGGAGAGAAAGATGGCCAAGGAATTTTTATATGCGCTGCTGAATTCCAACAGCGTTTCCGGCAGCGAGACGGAAATTGAGAAAAAGATTTATGACCA